>NZ_JANCPG010000017.1:0-46700 GCF_024295905.1 Streptococcus sp. CF7_Ac1-12
AGAGAAGCACCTTTAGTATCTTCTTTATCTTCAGCGATTACGTTACCTGCTGTGTCAACGTAGTGAACTACTACATCTCCAGTTACTTCTTTATAAACGTATGTTACTTCAAGAGTTTGTCCTGCTACAACCTTGCCTGTTTCATTTCCTTTAGTTGAAGCTTCAACCAATTTGTATACTTTTCCTTCTGCAGTTGTGATACGGCTTGGTTTCATTCCGTTGTCTGCAGTATTATAGTCAGTTCCTGCTTTAGCGTCTGTTGTGTCTTTTACACCTGATTCTACATTAGCACCATCTGCAGTTCCTACTAATGGAGTTCCATCTTCTGTTTGGTAGTTAACGATGACTGAACCCGCTTTTTCATAGACATACGTTACTTCTGTAGTTCCTTCTACAACAGAACCTTCTTCTGGTTTAGAGCCGTCTTTTAGGGCTTTATCAGTTAGATAGTAAGTGACACCATCTTTTACGATAGTCGCTTTCTTATGTTCTGACGTGTTGTAGTTTGTATTAAGAGAAGCATTTGTTTCATCATTTTCATCTTCTGAGATGGTATTTCCTTCTGTATCTTGGAATTTAACGATGACATTCCCTTTAACTTCTTGGTAAACATAAGTTACTTCAAGAGTTTGTCCTGCTACTACTTTACCTATTTCGTCACCTTTAGTTGCTGTTGGTACTAATTCGTATACTTTCCCTTCTGCAGTTGTGATACGACTTGGTTTCATTCCGTTGTCTGCAGTGTTGTAGTCAGTTCCTGCTTTAGCGTCTGTTGTGTCTTTAACTCCTGAAGCTACATTAGCACCATCTGCAGTTCCTACTAATGGACTTCCATCTTCAGTTTGGTAGTTAACGATGACTGAACCTGCTTTTTCGTATACATAAGTTACTGTAGTTGTACCTTCTACCACGTCTCCAGTAGCTGGTTTAGAATCATCTTTAAGCTCTTTAGCTGTTAAGTAATATTTAACACCATCTTTAATGATTTCATCTTTTTTGTGGTCTGCTGTATCATATTTAACATTTAGAGAAGCATCTGTTTCATCTTTTTCGTCTTCAGCAATTACGTTACCTTCAGTATCTTCATACTTAACAACTACGTTACCTTTTACTTCTTTATAAACGTATGTTACTTCTTTAGTTTCTCCAGCAACAACTTTACCTGTTTCATTTCCTTTAGTTGAAGCTTCAACCAATTCGTATACTTTTCCTTCTGCAGTTGTGAGACGGCTTGGTTTCATTCCGTTATCTGCAGTATTGTAGTCAGAACCTGGTTTCCCATTGTCAGTGTCTTTAGCACCTGAAGCAATATCTTTACCATCTGCAGTTCCTACTAATGGTATTCCGTCTTCTGTTTGGTAGTTAACGATGACTGATCCAGCTTTTTCATAAACGTAAATTACTTCAGTTTTACCTTCTACTACGTCTCCGTTTTCTGGTTTAGAGCCATCTTTTAGGGCTTTAGCTGTTAAGTAGTAAACTGTTCCGTCTTTTTCGATTTTCTCTGGCTTGTTGTCAGTTGTGTCGTATTTAGCGTTTAGAGAAGCACCTTTAGTATCTTCTTTATCTTCAGCGATTACATTACCTTCTGTGTCAACATAGTGAACCACTACGTCTCCAGTTACTTCTGTATAAACATATGTTACTTCAAGTGTTTTTCCTGCTACTACTTGCCCTTCCACAGTTCCAACGTTTTCTCCGTTTGTTACGATTGCTTCGGCAGAGTAAGTTGCATTAGTTGTAGTAGTACCTGCTTTGGTAACTAGTTTATATTTCGTGTTGTTAAATTCAATTGTTGCTGGTTTTTCATCATTTTCAGCTGCGTTATATGCTGTTCCTGCTTTAACATTTGTAGAATCTTGTACAGATGTTTTAATTTCAGTACCGTCAGTATTAATGTATTTAATCACTACTGATCCAGCTTTTTCGTAGACATAAGTAACTTCTTTTGTTTTACCTTCTTCTACTGTTCCAGTAACTGGTGCTGAATCTGCTTTTACTCCGTCATTTGAAGTTGTTAAGTAATATACTTCTCCAGTTGCTGTTGTAATCTTGTTCGGCTTATTAGCTGAAGTGCTTGCGTCATAATTGGTACCATTTGATACATCTGTCGCATTGGCAACAGCTAAACCTTTGTCTTCTACTGTAGTTGGAGTTGTAGCATTATCAAATGTTAATGCACCTGTTAATTTCGTACCATCTGATAATTCATATTTAGTCACTACACTTCCTAGTAACTCATACTGATAAGTTACAGTGATTTCGTTCTCTTCTACTGTACCAGCTGCTGGTTTAGATCCTGCTTGTAAACCAATTAGTCGATAAACTTTTCCATCTGCTGTGGTAATCTTAGATGCTTTTTTACTAGTAACATCATAGTCAGAATTTACACTTGCATCTGTTACAGGTTTTAATCCATCAACTGTTACTTCTTCAGTTGAATTATTAGGCATTGTTGCTGTTCCAGCGATTGGTTGTCCAGCTTTATCAACATACTTCACATTTACTGCTGATTTTTTCTCTTTGTAGACGAATGTTACTACTTTATCAGCTTCTGTTACTGTTCCTGTTTCAGGCTCTGATGTATTGTATAATCCATTATTTTCTTTTACAAGTTCATATACTTTTCCATCTGCTGTTGTAATCTTAGTCGCTTTTTTCTCAGCTACTTTATTATCATACCTTGTGCCTAACCCTGCTTCAGTGACTGCTTTTACTCCGTCTGCTGTTACTGCTTCTGTTGTATTTCCAGGCATTGAAGCTGTTCCTGCTAGTGGAGTTCCTTTTTCATCTACGTATTTAACTAGAACATTCCCTTTAACTTCTTTATAAACATAAGTGACTTCAAGAGTTTGGCCTGCGACAACCTTACCTGTCTCATTTCCTCTAGTACTTTGAGGAACCAGTTGATAAACTTTACCATCTGCTGTAGTAATGCTTGTTGGTTTATGATCTTGTGTATCGTAGTCTGAACCTGCTTTGGCATTATCAGTATCCGTAACCGTTTGAGTCACTGGTTGTTGATTTTCATTGGTTCCTTGGAGAGGATGGCCTTCTGTATCAACATAGTGAACAAGGACTGATCCAGCTTTTTCATAGACATAGGTTACTTCTGTAGTTCCTTCTACAACAGAACCTTCTTCTTCTGGTGAAGTTTTGGGAACACCATTTACCGTAGTTTTTGTTTTAGTCTCGTCTAAATAGTAAACAGAACCATTTGCTTCCAATCTTTGAGGTTTTTCAGTTTCATTTTCTTTAGTGTTGTAGGCTACGTTTTTAGGCGTTTTAACAGTTTTGTCTTCCACAACTACTTCTTGATTATTCGCATCAAGATAGTAAGTTTTTGTTTCAACTTCTACTACAGCATCTACAGTATCATTATACGAATCTTTAAGAGTTGTCCCGTCTTCTGTTTGATAATGTACGGTAACCGAGCCTTTCTTTTCAGATCTACTCGTTACTTCAGGACTATAAGTGTAGGTGATAGTAGTATGACCACTACCTAAACGATAAGCTCTAAGAGGAGTATATTCCGTCTTATAACTATAGCTTTCATAATAACCATGGTTAACGACTGCATTTGTGGAGAAATAGCCACCTCCAATGGATAACTCTTGAAAGTTAACCTGATCACCGCTGAATGCAACATCATCTACAGGGCGTTTTTCGGAATCGAGAGTGCGACTTCTAAATATGTTATCAGCCATCTTTCTGACGTACTCGTATTCGTCTCCTAGAACAAAAAAACTCTTAAAATTGTCTTCAGTATCTTCTAAGTTATACCTTTTTAAATATTTCAAATAGTTATTTAAAAGGGTTTTCGTTTCTGGGATAGTAACAGTATCTGGATTATCTTTGTGCTGCGAAATATAGCTATGAAATCCCTTAATATCATTTATATCTTCAGGAATTTCCATATGATAAACCGATGTATAGGAAATGTTATTCCGACTAGCTGATACATATGTATTTTTTTCTAATACGAAGACATAATCTCCTTCCTTGATACCACCATCTGTAGCGATATTCGTAGAAGTATATTCTTTTGCTGTGGCTTCTCCCGCCTTGAATGTATCTTCTAGCCAGTTATCAGATGTAGTGGCTGGTGTATCGGCTAATACATATTTGCCGTAAGTCCCCTTACCAGTTTCTTCGACAATCCAGGTACGACCTCCTGGTTTAACCCCACTGTGGTTAATTTTCCCATCATTTTGAACAAGACCTTCAGAAGTTAGTTTTGCAGTCACATTTCCAAGAGTAGAGTCAGAGTATGTCCCCCCTCCATCACCTGTGATTTCTACAGTTGGATCCCCAATCTTATGATAGATCGTATTATTTTTTTCAATAGTATCTTTTCCTGCGGCACCGTGCTCTTTTGCCTTGGTTAAATCAGTATCGGTAATTTCGTTACCTTTTAATGATTTGAAGACTTTTCCATATGGTCCGTATACTTCATAATCTACCGAAATTTGTTTTTCAAAGCCTGCATCTTGATTTTTATCTTCTTCTAAAACAGTCCCATCAGTTGATACATACTTGTAGTCTACCTTACCTGTTTTAGTAATTTTATCTGTACCTGTTTCATTCGGTTTTGGATTACGATCAAAATATTTTGAATCATCCTCATAATTATCACTATTAAATTCCACATGTGCTGTATCTACTTTGATAGAACCCTTGCTATTTGATATAGTAGTAGTTCCATCTTTGTTATCGATAATAGCAGCTTCTACAGACTGAGTGTTGACAGACAAAGCGATAGCAGCACCCATAATGAGTCCGAGAGTACCTATTTTTACTGAGTCTGAACGACCATTTTTTAATTTACGAATAGAAAAAATTTCTTTTTTATTTGACAAAATTTCAACCTCATATATATATATATTAACCTGAGTAACTAAATGAGAAAGAAAAACAGGTTATTGATTTTAGTATATCATTTTGCTCATAATTAGACAAGTTTGACACCCGAAATATTTTATTTCTTATGTATATTACTGCCTCTAACGTATAATATCAGAAAGAGGGCTGTTAAATAATTTATCGAATATAAAAACATAAAACACATCATATCAAAGTCTTCTTGTCTAGACATGATATAATGCGTCTTTATCTTTTATATTTCTACTCAGACTCCTGAGCTATTTACATCCACCCTGAGGGAATCGAACCCCCATCTCAAGAACCGGAATCTTACGTGATATCCATTACACTAAGGGTGGAAACTTGTTTTATTATAACAAAAATTTGCTCTAATAACAAGTTTTTTCTAGTGAGATAGCCCGTCTTAGTGGGAAGCATCCCCATTCCAGATGGAGTTTTTCACGATAACATAATCAACGTGTTTAAGGTCAGCAACCTGACGTCCACCTGCATAAGAAATAGCACTTTGAAGGTCTTGTTCCATCTCAGTCAAAGTGTCTTGTAAATGACCTTTTGCAGGAAGCAAGATGCGTTTGCCCTCCACGTTTTTATAAGCACCTTTTTGATATTGGGAAGCTGAACCGTAGTATTCTTTGAATTGTTCACCATCGACTTCAATTGTTTTCCCTGGACTTTCGATGTGTCCTGCAAAGAGGGAACCAATCATGACCATGCTAGCACCGAAACGGATAGACTTGGCAATATCACCGTGAGTACGAATTCCTCCATCAGCGATAATCGGTTTACGTGCAGCCTTAGCACACCAGCGTAGAGCAGCTAACTGCCAACCACCTGTACCAAAACCAGTCTTGACCTTAGTGATACAAACCTTACCAGGACCTATTCCAACCTTAGTAGCATCCGCACCAGCATTTTCCAATTCACGCACAGCTTCTGGTGTTCCCACATTTCCAGCAATGACAAAAGTATCTGGCAATTCTTTCTTAATGTGTTGAATCATAGAAATCACGCTATCTGCATGACCATGAGCAATGTCAATCGTGATGTATTCGGGAGCATCAGCCTTGAGCTGGCTAACAAAATCATACTCATAATCCTTAACACCGACAGAGATAGAAGCAATGAGCCCTTGATCGTGCATTCGTTTAATAAAAGGAATACGTCCTGCCTCATCAAAACGGTGCATAATGTAGAAGTAACCACCTTTTGCCAGTTGCTCTGCTACATTTTCATCCAAAATCGTCTGCATATTAGCTGGTACAACAGGTAGTTTAAAGGTGTGCTTTCCTAGAGTGACACTTGTATCCGCTTCTGCACGGCTTTTAATGACACATTTATTTGGAATCAGTTGGATATCTTCGTAATCAAAAATTGGAAATTCATTTAACATATCGATGTCTCGTTTCTTTTGTAATGACCTACCTATGCTCTCGCATCACTACGCCTTTTCCGACGTTTCCTTAATTTATTATAAACTAAAGTACAGTTTTTGTCAAATAATGTTATAAATTAAAATATATTGTTCGGATTTTATGATATAAACAACAAAAGAAAGAAGAGAGATTATTTTCTCCCCACTTCTTCTACATTCTAATAATACTCTCCCTGACGGTAGTCCCATGAGTTAAAGGTGTCTGACAGGTGCATCATAATCTTATCAATGTCAAGCCCTTTGCGGATTACAACTGGAGCTGGTGAAGTTGAACGTGCTCCTCCTTGTTCTGGGATAAGTTTTCCATCTTTATCGACCATAGAGACCATCACACCCTGCTCGTAGCGTGTTTCAATCGTTTTGTCAGGCTGGATAGATGCCACATAGTCGTCTGCCTCGATAACAAGGTCAACTGCCCCTTCGATACGTTCTCCGATTCCTTCTACCTTACCACGGTTTCCTTTTCCAGATGGATTTGCAGATGAGGCGTAGACCATCTTTCCTTCTTCCCAAAGTTTGGCAGCCAATTGTTCACCAGCTTTTCCAAACTTGATAACGAAACAGCTAGTACCACGCACGTCAGTCATGAGTTCTTCACGGCCATCCCCATATGCTTTGAGTTTTTCAAAGGCTTCTGGTTTCCATGGAAGGATACAGCCAAGAAGAATGTCTTCGTCCCAATGTTTTTGGTAGAAGGCTTCAATTTCTGGATTGAGTTGTGCTAAAGCACGAAGCTCATCCATGCTACCGCAGAGAACAACACCTGGTTTGTTACGGTTACGTTCTTTAGCTTCAAACTTGCGTTCAAGTCCTGCCTTGTCGCTAGTCATGATAATGTAACCAACTTTAGTAGGGCAAACGATACATCCGCCCTCACCTTTTAAAATATCATATCCTTCTTGTGAAAGTGTTCCGTTCCATTGAATGTGTTTTGTCATAGTTCTATTTCCTTTTCTATTTTTCTTCTAATCCTGCCAGTAGTCTGGTCGTTGTTTTTCATAAGCAGCAATCAAGTCTTCATACTGCAAGGTAATACCGATATCATCCAAGCCATTTAAGAGCTTGTGTTTCCACTCGCTATCTATCTCGAAGGTGAATTCTCCAACTGGTGAGATGATTTTTTGTTGTTCCAAGTCCACAGTTACCTGGTCACTTGGTTGTAGCTGGGCTAGTTTCTCTCGAACCTCTCTGGGCTGTACAATAGGCAACATGCCATTATTGAGTTCATTATTGTAATGAATATCACCAAAAGACCCTGCAATCACGACCTTGAAACCATAGTCCGCTAGAGCCCAAGCTGCGTGTTCCCTCGAAGATCCTGCCCCAAAGTTATCCCCTGAGATGAGAATACTGGCTTTCCGATATTCAGGTCGGTTAAAGACAAAGTCTGGGTCCTCAGTATACTTGTCATCCAGATAACGCCAAGCATACATGAGGTACTTACCAAAGCCTTTCTTATCGATTAACTTGAGAAACTGCTTGGGTAGGATTTGGTCTGTGTCGATGTTATCATTCATGAGAGGAACGGTCGTTCCCGTATAAACTGTAAATTTCTCCATATCCTCTCCTTACTGGGCTTCTGGCATTTGCCGAACATCTACGAATCGCCCTGCGATAGCTGCCGCAGCTGCCATGGCTGGACTGCAAAGATGGGTCTTAGCGCCAAAACCTTGTCTGTCTTCAAAGTTTCGGTTGCTGGTTGAGGCACAGTGGACACCATCTGGAACCTTGTCTGGATTCATCCCTAGGCACATAGAGCAACCTGGGTCTCTCCACTCAAAGCCAGCATCTAGAAAGACCTTGTCCAAACCCAACTTCTCAGCAGCTCGTTTCACAGGACGAGATCCTGGAACCACGATAGCCGTTAAATTAGGAGCAATTTGCTTTCCTTTGACAAATCGCGCAGCCAGTTGCAAGTCACTGAGACGAGCATTGGTACAAGAACCAATAAAGATATAGCCTAGTTCAATATCAGCTGGCTTTTGACCAGGCTCCAAGTCCATGTAATTGTAAGCTCGCTCATCATTCATATCCTTAATTTCTGGGAAGCTACTGTCAAAGTCAACCCCCATAGCAGGATTGGTTCCCCAGGTCACCATAGGTGCTAGGTCTGATACATCCATACGAATAACCTTATCATAGACAGCATCATCATCACTGACAAGGGTTTTCCAATCCACCACAGCCTCTTCGAAGTCCTCTGGAACACATTCTCGTCCCTTAAGATAATCATAGGTGGTTTGATCCGGGTTCATGATTCCCATCTTAGATCCAAACTCGATGGACATATTGCAGATAGTCATTCGCTCTTCCATGCTCAGTGCATCAATCGCTTGTCCCCGATATTCCACCACATAGCCAACGCCGCAAGCAACGCCGTACTTGGCAATCAAAGCTAAAATGAAATCCTTGGAATATACTCCTTTTTGAGGAACACCAGTGAATTCTACCAGCATTTTCTTGGGTTTGACCTGCCAGAGGGTCTGTGTCGCAAAGACATGCTCAACCTCACTGGTCCCAATTCCAAAAGCGATTGCTCCGAAAGCTCCATGGGTTGCCGTATGGCTGTCTCCACAGACAATGAATTTCCCTGGTTGGGTCCGTCCTGTTTCTGGACCAACCATGTGAACAATTCCTTGTTTTTCAGAACCGTGGGCAGCATGTTCAATCCCAAATTCCTCAACATTTTCAGCAAGCTTATCAATTTGAGCCTTGGAAATGACATCTCGAATATCGTAGATATTGACCGTCGGGACATTGTGGTCAAAGGTTCCAAATGTCAAATCTGGTCGTCTCAATCTGCGACCTGCATCTCGCAAACCTTGAAAGGCTTGAGGGCTGGTCACTTCATGAATATAGTGCTGGTCCACATACATGAGTTGGGGCTGCCCCTCTTCTCCTGTGATGACATGACGTTCCCATAATTTATCAAAAATCGATTTTCCTGCCATCCATTACCTCCAAATAAAATATAAGGCTCCTAGTGTGGTCACCATCCCAAGAAACCAAACTGTTTTAAAGTACCATTTTCTAGTCTTGTGGTTAAAGATGATTCCTGCTAACCAGGCCCCAAAACCACCACAAGTAAAGGCTAAAATAAGTAAGATTTTCTCAGGGATGCGCCAAGCTCTTCTCCTTGCCTTGGATTTGTCAATACCATAAATCAAGAAAACCATGACATTCCAAATCAAAAAGACTAGAGTAACTTTTTCATCTAACTTCATAACCTTGCAATAATAGCTTCCGTCATTTCCTTGGTCGAAGCCTGACCTCCTATATCTCTCGTTAAAACACCATCTGCCAAACTTGCCTCAACAGCACGCTCGATACGTTCCGCATCCTCATAACGTCCAAAACTATCTCTCAACATCATGGCCACTGATAAAATCATGGAGATAGGATTGGCAATTCCTTGACCTGCAATATCAGGAGCTGAACCGTGAATGGGCTCATAGAGACTTGGTCCATTTTCAGAATGACTGGCTGATGGCATAACTCCAAGTGTGCCAGATAGAACGCTTGATTCATCAGATAAGATATCTCCGAAAAGATTCTCTGTCACGATGACATCAAACTTGGCAGGATTGGTAATCATAAGCATAGCAGCTGAGTCTACCAGCTGGTGCTCCAAGGTTACATCTGGGAAATCCTGCGCAACTTCCTCAGCTACTTTCCGCCAGAGTTTTGAGGTCGCCAACACATTTTGCTTATCGATACTAGTAAGGATTTTTCTGCGATTTCTTGCAATTTCAAAGGCTTTGCGAATAATTCGCTCTACTTCCTCATAGCTATAGCCGTTGATATCACGCGCTTTGCGCTCTTCAAGGATATGATCTCCAAAGTAAATCCCGCCTGTCAACTCACGCACCACGACAAAGTCTACACCAGCAATTCGTTCCGGTTTGAGTGGTGACAAATGCTTGAGACTGTCAAAGATTTTTACAGGGCGAATATTAGAGTAAAGATTGAATTCCTTACGGAGAGCTAGCAAGCCTTGTTCAGGCCGAACCGCTGCTCCATCATACTGAGGACTACCGATAGCCGCTAGGAGAATGGCATCTGCTTCTCTACTTGCCTTGAGGGTTTCATCAGGTAAGGGATGCCCTGCAGCATCTATACCTGCACCTCCAAAAGGTCGCCTATCAATCTCATAATCAAAGCCTGTTTTTTCAGCTAGAGCTTCCAGAACCTCTAAACCGGCCTCCATGATTTCTGGGCCGATTCCGTCCCCTGCTAAAGCTACTATTTTCTTTGTCATAGCATTCTCCTTTACACACTAGGCATGTCACGATAGGAAACACTTCGTCCCATCTCACCAGCATTCTCTTTTTGAACAAAGGTATTGGCATTGATGTAGGCAATAGCTGAAGCCTTCAGTACATCGAAATCCAGACCTGCTGCATTAAAGATGGTTTCTGTATCTCTATTTTCAACAGTGACCAAAACCCGAGCCTGGGCATCGATTCCATCCGTCACAGCGTCAATAGTGTAGGACACCAAGCGAACGGATTGATTGAAGAATTTGTCGATAGCATTGAAGATAGCTTCAACAGAACCTTGTCCTGTCGCATTAAATTCGACTTTCTCATCTTCCATATTAGCTAGGCTAACGAGTGCTTCTATATCATTATCCGCATGAGTTTGTAGTTGTAAATCATCAAAGTGGAAGCCTTCTGGATTTTCAACCATGGTTCCAGCTACCAAAGCTCGAATATCTGCATCTGTGATTTCTTGCTTCTTGTCTGCTAGAGCCTTGAACTTAGCAAAGAGTGGCTTGATGTCCTCCTCTGTAAATTCTAGGGCCAATTCTCTTAGTTTCTCTACAAAGGCATGGCGACCTGACAATTTTCCAAGCGGAAGACTATTACTCTTAACACCAACCAATTCAGGGGTGATGATCTCATAAGTGAGGGGATTTTTAAGAACTCCATCTTGGTGAATACCAGATTCGTGAGAGAAGGCATTACCACCAACGACGGCCTTGTTTTTAGGAACTGGAATACCTGAGAAGCGAGAAACCATTTCTGACGTATTGATGGTCTCATTTAAGACAATACTGGTTTCTGCTTGGTAGTAATCTTGGCGAATATTAAGTGCCACTGCAATTTCTTCCAAAGCAGCATTCCCAGCTCGCTCACCAATACCGTTGATAGTTCCTTCGACACGACTCGCCCCATTCTTAACAGCAGCAAGGCTATTAGCCACTGCCATCCCGAGGTCATCGTGACAGTGAGGCGAATAGATAATATGACGATTCGTCTTAACATTCTCAATCAAGTATTTGAAGATAGCACCATATTCCTCTGGAGTGGTAAATCCTACCGTGTCAGGGATATTGATATAAGATGCGCCTGCATCGACCGCCGTTTGAACAACTTGCAAGAGGAAATCCAACTCTGTTCGAGTCGCATCCTCAGGAGAGAACTCAACAATCTCGAACTTAGAACGTGCATAAGAAACATGCTCCTTAATAGCTTCTAAAATCTCTTCCTTGCTCTTATTGAGTTTATACTTGCGGTGAATTGGACTGGTAGCGATAAAGACGTGAACCTGTGGATACTTGGCATCCTTAAGTGCCTCGTAACAAGCATCAATATCAGACTTGACAGAACGGGCCAAACCAGTCACCGCTGTTTTCTTCAAGGCCTTGGCAATCTCCTGCACTGCCGTAAATGAGTCTGGGCTAGCCGCTGGAAAACCAGCTTCAATTGCTGAAATGCCCCATTTCTCCAGCTGTCTTGCAATGGCAATTTTTTCCTTGATTGAAAAATTAACACCAGGTGTCTGTTCTCCATCCCGAAGGCTGGTATCTAGAAATTCAACTGTTCGCATAAGATTTCCCCTTTTCCAAATATGGTTGTAAAAAAACATCTCGCTTAGAGATCCAAGCGAGATGTTGATTCACTCCCGCTTGGTAAGCCAAACAGGACTAATGCTTTTTGCACTAGCCCGAGTACCTCAACAACAAAGCAAATTGATTAAACTTAGCTGTTTTCATGTTTGACTTTCTCCTTCGTTTGATATCTTGTTTAGTATTTTAGCATAGGCAAAAGTGCTTGTCAAGAAAAAATCCAATATTTTCTGAAAATTTCTTCAGTAGAGAATATTTTGCTAATTGAAAGCTTTTGAAAAACCTTGAAATGTTTCATTTTTTAATAGTTAAGTTCCAACTTCTTTCTATCAATTCCAGTACTTCTTCATCTGATAAAGTATCATCAAGCGCCACACTAATCCAGTAGCGTTTGTTCATATGAAAGGCAGGATAAATACCTTTATTTGAAAGCAAATCAGCTACTTGATCATGTTTGAGGTTGACTGCTTCCACTTGTCCTTCTCTGCCCTTTTCCAGCTTATCCCAAGAAATTTTCATCAAGACGGCATACCACTTTTGATTGCCTTCATGTCTTAACACTGCCGTGTCAGGAGATTTATCCCACAGATATTCCAACCGATTACCATATTTTTCCTGAACCTGAGTCATGATTCGCTTAGTCTGAGGGCAGATAAAATCCTGTACCTCAAAACAAGTCTTCCGAATTTGGTAAAGAATCTCCAGACAAGCCTCACGGACACTTGCAACAAAACTTCCTGTCATACTTTCCATATGAACTTGGGGATAGAGGTCACTTGTTTCCTGGTCAAAGACTTGAAAACTCACATTATCAGCAGTGATGGACACAGTCATGACAAAGTCACCCTGCAAAATCTGGCAACTATAGATCCAGACTCCACTACTTTCTACAAAACCATAAGCATGAGCCTTTTCTTGATTAAACTGATAGGATTTAAAAATTTCAAACATAAGTGAAAACTGCTACCCAAAGCTAGCAGTTCCTTTCTATTTTTTAAAAGACAACCTTTGTTCCGTGTAATTGTGTCATACCTAGCTGGTCGATAAAGGTTTGACGGTTGTCAAGGTCAATCCCCCCACCTGGTAGAATTTCAATTTTACCTCTAGCATGTTCTAAAATTCTGTGATAGTGAGCAAAACGTTCTTCTAACGAGTCACCAGACACACCAGCACGAGTCAAGATACGAGTGACACCAGCTTGGCTGAGCCAGTCAATAGCTTCTAACTGATTTTCATCACTTAATTCATCAAAGGCCATGTGAAAGACAATTTCCATTCCTTTTGATGCAGCAATTAACTTTTCCAGATTAGGCTTATCCAACTTTTTATCAGCAGTTAAAGCCCCAAATACAACTCCTTGACTTCCAGCCTGAGCAGTCAACCGAATGTCCTCTAGCATAATAGCAATTTCTAGTTCATTATAGACAAAGTCGCCACCACGTGGACGAATCATGGTCATGATGGTCGTATCGTAGTTAGCTGCCAATTCAACCGCTGCCTTGGTCACTCCATAGCTTGGTGTTGTTCCTCCCACTGCTAGATTATCACAGAGTTCGATTCGACGAGCTCCAGCCTGCATTGCTTTTTCAAGCAAGGTCACATTTTCAGCACAAAATTCGTAAATCATTTAATTCTCCTTGAAGATTACTTTAAATTCATTATATCATATTGTTATGAATATGCTTTCAATTTTATCAAGGGAAATAGTGACAAATTTTACTTATTCTTTATCCGGAATGACCTTAAAGAGATAATAGGTAATAAAGATGGTCAAAGCTCCTAGACCGATTTTTACTGGTAAAAGAGGGGCAAAATAAATGGAAATTCCCATCAAAATGTAGATAGATACGATAATTTTTTTCTTACGTTCACGCGCAATAGACTTAGTCTCACGAAAATCAGCTACATATGCTTGATAGAGCTTGGTATGATAAAGCCAATCTTCGAAGCGCTTGGAACTTCTGGAGAAACAAGCAATAGACAGCAAAAGAAAGGGAGTTGTAGGCAACAAGGGTAATATAACCCCAACAATAGCCAAGGCCAGTGATAAAAAACCAATTATCAGATAAATAATACGCATAACTTCTCCTAGTTAAAATAATCTTCTTCTAGTTTCGCATATAATGATGAATTTTGTCAAGTTCTAACCAAAAAGAGCCTGAAATTAACTTTCAGGACTCTCCTCTTATTTAATCTTTTCTTCCTCGTAGTCACCCTTGCTACAAACAACTTGCTTGCCACCACCACGGACTTTTTTCTCCATGAGGAAGTTACCACATTTTGGACAGTCACGACCAACAGGCTTGTCCCAAGAGGTAAATTCACATTCTGGGTAGCGATTGCAACCATAGAAGAGGCGATTACGTTTGGTTTTACGTTCAATGATTTGTCCCTGATGACAACTTGGACACTCAACACCGATTTCTTTTACGATTGCTTGGGTATGACGGCAATCTGGGAAATTGCTACAAGCGTAGAACTTACCAAAACGACCAAGTTTAATGACCATTGGACTGCCACACACTTCACAGTCAAATCCAGCTGGTTCATCCTTGATCTGGATTTTTTCCATTTCTTCTTCAGCCTTGGCGACTTCTTTAGAGAATGGTTTGTAAAAGGCGTCTATAACACGTTGCCACTGCTCTTTTCCGACTTCGACATCATCCAGCTTGCCTTCCATTTCAGCTGTAAAGGTTACGTTTACGATATCTGGGAAATATTCAACAATGAGCTTGTTAACAATTTCTCCCAACTCTGTCGGTTCAAAACGTTTGGCTACAAGGCGGACATAATAACGTTTCTGAATAGTTTCAATGGTTGGTGCGTAGGTTGACGGACGTCCAACCCCATTTTCCTCCAAGGTCTTAATCAGTGTCGCTTCAGAATAACGGGCAGGCGGTTGGGTGAAATGTTGCTCTGGTTTACTATTAACCTGTTTGACAATATCTCCAACAGCCATGTCTGGTAACATCTTATTCTTATCAGAATCATTATAAATGGCAAGATAACCATCAAACTTAACCTGACTACCATTGGCAGCAAATTGAACTCCATTTTGCGACAATTTAACAGCCATGGTATCAAAGACAGCAGCTGTCATCTGGCTCGCTACAAAACGATTCCAGATAAGAGTATAAAGCTTGAGTTGATCCTTGTCCAGATAATTAGCAATACTTTCAGGTGTATTAAAAACGCTAGACGGACGAATAGCCTCATGGGCATCCTGAGCTCCTGAAGCATTTTTGACCTTGCTACCATGCTTAGAGTACTTGCTACCAAAACGGTCTGTAATGAAACTTGCTGCTTCGTTCTGTGCCACTGGACTGATACGAGTCGAATCGGTACGCATATAGGTAATCAAACCTTGAACACCAGAACCGATATTAATTCCTTCATAGAGCTGTTGGGCAACCATCATGGTCTTTCGAGTACGGAAGTTAATTTTATTGGCAGCATCCATCTGCATAGATGAAGTGGTATAGGGTAAAGGAGCATTGCGTTTGCGCTCTTTCTTATCCACCTGATCTACTGAAAAGTCTTTACTAGTCAGACGAGACAAGACTTCCTTGACCTCATCATTGCTAGTCAGTTTCAGCTTTTTACCATCTACTCCATAGAAGGATGCCTGAAATTGCTTGGTTCCCTTTTTAAAGACACTATCAATAGTCCAGTATTCTTCAGGCTTAAAGGCATTTATTTCATTCTCACGATCAATGATTAGCTTAAGCGCAATAGATTGAACGCGACCTGCTGACAAGCCCTTCTTAACCTTCTTCCACAAAATAGGCGAAATCGAATAGCCTACCAAGCGATCCAAAACACGACGAGCCTGTTGGGCATCGACCAAGTCCATATCAATCTTGCGAGGTTCTTTAAAAGCATTTTTGACAGCATCCTTGGTGATTTCATTGAAGACCACACGGTTGGCATCATTTTCATCCAAGTTGAGAATATGAGCCAAGTGCCAAGAAATCGCTTCTCCTTCACGATCCGGGTCACTCGCCAGAAAGACTTTATTAGCTTTTTTAGCTTCTTTTTTCAAGTCATTGATAAGAGGACCTTTTCCTCGGATATTGATATATTGCGGTTCATAATTATTTTCAATATCAACGGACATACTGGATTTCTTCAAATCACGGATATGCCCGACACTGGCTAAAACCTTATAGTTTCTGCCGAGATATTTTTCAATCGTCTTGGCCTTAGCAGGTGACTCCACGATTACTAAATTTTTTTTAACTGTTGATTTTTTCTTTTTTGTTGCCGTAGCCACAGTATCACACCTTTTCAAAGTAATAAACTTTATAAAGTGTAAACCATTTTGCCATAACTGTCAAGACTTAGCTCCTATATATAGAAGAAAAGTTTGTCTAGTAAGCGAAATTTCGTCCTAAAATTCAAATTCTGCAAGAACATCCTGCCCGCTGGTTACCAATTTTGCTCCTTCTTGAATCAAATGATGGCATCCGTCTGATAGTCCATCTAAAATGCTACCAGGAATAGCAAAGACATCGCGCCCTTCTTCCATTGCTCGCTCACAGGTAATGAGACTACCTGAACGCATCTTAGCCTCTGCTACAATCACACCACGACAAAGTCCAGCAATGATGCGATTACGGGCAGGAAAATGAAATTTTAGAGGTTGTTCGCCAGGTCCATATTCACTTAGAACCAGATGATCATTGCCGATGTAATCTTGCAAACGCTTATTGGCTTTAGGATAAAACACATCCAGACCTGTCCCAATCACTGCAATGGTTTTTCCGCCATTCTGCAGGGCTGCCATATGAGCTGCTGTGTCAATGCCCTTGGCTAATCCACTGACGATAACCAGTTCATTTTCCAAGCCTTGAATGACTTTTTCAACTGACTTAGCGCCCTGTTTACTACAAGCACGACTACCCACAACCGCTACCTTCGGGAATTTCAAGAGGTCAAGATTTCCCTTGTAAAATAAAAGTACAGGTGCATCGTATATTTCACTCAAATCCCAAGGATAACAGTCATCTAGAATAGAGAAAGATGGAAACTTTTGAAACTCCTTCTCCAGATTCGCATCGTCTATCTGAAAATAACGTTCCATAAAAACGGCTGGATTTCGGCAACCTGATATATCTGCAATATCACCTAGCAACAGTTCTTGATCAACATTTTCACCGTATTCTAGGACATTCAAAATCTGTTGATTGGTCAAACCTGATTTTTTTAACTTATAGATTTCATAGTTTGTGATTTTCATAAATATCTCCATTTCTTTTTCTACTCATCTATTTATTCGTAAAAAAATCAAAAAACATCCGACTATTTTAGCCAGATGTTGAAATCTTTAATTTTCGTTTTTAAGAATTTCTTCTAATTTATGGTAGTCTTGGACACTATCAATCTCATAGATGCTATTGCCTTCTAATTCTTCGACATAGACATCCAGCTCTTTGATATTATCCTTAACCATATTGTCCCAGTATAGATCAACAAATTCACCACTTGCATAAGCCTTGTCGATAAAGCTGACAATCTTTTCTGCAGTTGGAGCATCCCAGAAGGATACACCACTCAGGATCCGGCCTGCCTTGCTATCAACAATAATGTCTTGAACCTTGTAGTCATCTCCATAGACCAAGAACCATTCGTTGGTACAATCTTCACGATAGACACTAAAATAAGTCGAACGTGTCAAATCATTGCGGAACATATTTTTAAAGAGATAATTATCAGCATCAATAACATAGCTGTTGGCCAATTCTTCTTTTACAAGATAGAGAGAGTAAAAGTTATTGTAGTCAGCGTATTTATCATTGAAAACGAGTCGAACTCCATATTTCTCTTTTAAGTAATCGAATTGTTCTTTAAGATAACCGACAATGATGATAATGTCATTGATACCTTTTTCTTTTAGAAACTCAATTTGGTATTCAATCAAGGGTTTTTGATTAACCTGAACCAAGGCTTTAGGGGTATTTTCAGTCATAGGACGCAAGCGAGTTCCCAACCCCGCTGCTAAGATAATGGCTTTCACACGAATCTCCTTTATTCTTTAATAATAATATAAACTCCAGCAATGACGACAAGTGACGTAATAATTGTCAGCATATCTAGCGGTGCACCCAAGAAAACAACTGCAAACAAGACAGTCCAAACTACATAACTCACGTTCAAGCCTGTAGCCTTGGCTGGTTGCAAGCGATTGATAGCAATATAATAAGCCAAGTAAGAAATCATATCAAAGGCTGCAAAGACAATCATAAGACCTAGTAATTGTCCATTGGCCACTTCTGCAAATGACTGATGAGAGAAGAGCACAATCACAAGATAGGACAAGAATGAAGTTACTTGACGGATTAAGAGGGCTTCGATTTCACTCAATTCACTTTCCATGGCAAAAGAGCTAAGAACACTCTCACTTCCCCATGCAATGGCACAAACTAAAGCACAAAGAATCCCAATGTAGAAAGAATTAACCTGTTCTACCTTATAGGTCTGAGCAATTATCCCTCCAATAATCAAGACAATCCCAAATACAGTATTTTTCGAAATCTTGTGCTTCAAAAAGAAGAAAGCCAATAAAACTGAAACCGCAGGGTAAATAGCCGATACCGATGAAGCTAAGGAACTACCGATATACTTAACCGCATAAAGATTGGCCTGCATACCGATAGGGCCTGCTAGCAAGGCTCCGATGATAACACTAACATTTCGAATATTTAAGAAAATTGAGAGACGAACTTTCCCTTCTTTCACTAAAAGAAAAGCTAGTAAGATAAAGATGCTCAAGAAATCGTGAGCAGCAGCCACCACAAAGGGCGACAAATCTGTAAAAATCGAAAAGATATAAGCACTAATCGTTAGACCTAACCCCCAGAAAATACCTGAGAGTAGACCAAAAGAAACTCCATTTTTAGTTTTCATCTGAACCTCCATAATAAGCCAAACCTTTAACAGCTCTTTGGTAACGACTTACACCATAGTCACCAAAATCTGCGCCTTGCTCTTCCTTATAGACAGTCCATAGACTCCAAATAGTATCTTGTAAAATTTTATAGATTGCAATCTTTTCTCGAGAGACAGGTGTTTTGTCACTCTCATAGTAAGATAAGAAGGCTTCTTCCTCTTGGGGAGTGAATTCAGACTCTAAAAAGAGAGCTGCCAAATCCCACATTGGATCATTCATTGATGAGTATTCCCAGTCAATCAGATAAAGTCGTCCTTGAGGTGATTCGATAAAGTTTTCAGGCACCAAATCGATATGACAAGATTTTCTGTCGACACCTAAGTCAGCCAGTCTTTTCTCTAAGGGGAAGACTTCTTTTCGAACTGCTTCATAGTTAGCATAAGGGATCTTTTCTTCAATCAAGGATTCGTATTTTTTGATTTCTTCAAAAGGAGCAAATTCTCCTCTTAATTCCTTACCAGAAGCATGGATGGTTTGTAAAATTGGTGCAATTTTATCGAACTTGGTCTTGATTGACGTTGAATCAAGCGTAATAGCAGATTCGATATACTCATTTACTTTGATACCAGCTTCAATATCAAAAAGATAATTTTTGACATCTAGGTCCAAATCTTTAAGTAGTTCAAGATTGTACTTTTCATCTTGACGATTGATGAGTTTTTCTGTCCCTTTCCCAAAGAACTTAACAATGTATTGCTTATTTGTTGTTTTGACCAAATAGTTTTGATTGGTCATTCCCCCCAGTTGTTCAACACTGAGGACTTCCTCTTCTTGACTAAGTAAGGAAGAAATTTTTTCTTTAATAATTTTCTCCACAATTAACCTCCAGCTCTTATACTTCCCACTTAAACACAGTTTTAAAGGCTGTGTTTAAATCGGTAGCAAAGACACGGTGAATATCTTTAATTTCTCTTACAGGTTCTTCTAGATAAAGGATATTTTTAAGACGATTGGCAAACTTCTTGACTTCCATCATTTGGATTGCATTTTCAAAATCGATGCGACCAGAACGAGAGGAACCAACCAAGAGCAAGCCTTTCTCTAAGGCATCGCGTGTATTGAGATTAACTTTATACTCGCTAACGCCCATCATAAGAATCGTTCCCTGAGGACGAATGTAGCGAATCAAGTCATTTATAGCAGGTCCAGTACCATCACCACCACAACACTCAAAAGCATGATCAAAGGCCAAATCTTCAGGAATATTATCAGTGATATAGCATTCTTTGGCAAAAGAGAAGAGTTCCAATTTTTCCCAATGACGACCAATAACCACAATCTCTGCTTCTGGCAAAGTATAGTTGATAATATTGGCAACCACAAAAGCTAAACTTCCATCTCCGATAACGGCGATTCGGTCCCGCTTGCTATGAGCAAGGGTCAATAGACGATTCATAGCGTGCATGCCGACACTGACAAACTCTGTAATCGCTGCAACCGTGTCTTCGATAGCATCATAAGCCACCACACGGTCTTTAGGGAGAGAAACAAACTCTCTCATAAAGCCATCAAAACCACTAGACAAGAAATGGGTCCCTGTCATGTAGTTCTCATAGAATTCTTCATCACTCTGCATAGGAGGCTGATTTGGAATCATGACAACTTTTTGACCAACCTCATAGGTTCCCGTCGGGTCAGAAATAACGGTTCCACATGACTCGTGAATCATCGCCATTGGAAGCTTTTTATTCAAAATCTTGGGATCACGTTTTCCTTGGTAGTAACGCTGATCCGCATGACAGACCGCCATATAATTAGGGCGGATGAGGATATGATTCTCTTGGTCAATAGCCTCTTCCTGATATTTGACATTGATAAACTTAGGCTTAGTTAGTTGATAAATTTGATTAATCATTTTACTAGTCTTTCTCAATCATACTTTTTGCAATCTTCAAATCTGTCACGGTTGTGATTTTTAGATTTGAATATTCACCCTTGGCCAAGGCTACATCTTTTCCTTTAATGACAAAGATTTTACATGCATCTGTTAAGATTTCTTTCTCTTCGACAGAGAGAGAACCGTAAAGATCCATGAAGTCCTTGCAACGGAATGTTTGAGGTGTTTGTCCTTGATAGAGGTGAGCACGATTTGGAATATCTGTAATAAATTGACCGTTAGTACTTTCAACGATAGTATCAACCGCTTCTACCACTGTGTCCACTGCGTCATGATTTTGAGCAAGTTTGATATTGTCTTGAATCATACGAAGCGTAATGAACGGACGAACAGAGTCGTGGGTAACAACGATGTCCTCTGGAGTAAGCGGACGATAAGCATCGATGGCTTCAATGATTTTCTCAATACTTGTATTGCGGTCAGCACCACCTTTTGTAATGATGATACGATCCTTATGAAGAGGTAGATATTTATCTACAAGATCCTCTGCATGGGAAACCCAGTCTCCATGAACACCAACTACAATTTTTTCAATGCTTGGTTCCAAGACAAATTTTTCAATTGTATGAACCAAGATAGGTCGATCACCTAGCTCTAAAAATTGTTTTGGCAAGTTACTGATTCCCATACGCGTGCCAGTTCCACCAGCAAGAATTCCTGCATAAATCATCTATTTTCTCCTTTGTCTTACTAAAAAAACTTATTCTCTCTATTATACCACAATCTAGTCCTATCATGAAAGAAATACCGGACCTCCCGTTCTAGAATAGGAGGATTAAGCAACTCTATATCTTCAAAGAAGCTAGTCCATTTCTAGTAATGACCAGGAATTCTGTAGTCATTACTAATAAATGGCTGTGAAATTTTAGAGTTCTTCAGAATAATATAATTTCCTTAAAAAAAACTTAAAATTAAGCTTTGAAACTTCAAAGGAATCGCTTGACTTACTGCCCTTCATTTCTTATTAGCTAACTTTATGATATTACTACGAATAGTCTAGGAAAAAGTCTTTACAATCAAAAAACTCATACTAGCAGGCAGGGAAAAATTTTATA
This sequence comes from Streptococcus sp. CF7_Ac1-12, assembly GCF_024295905.1. GTDB lineage: Bacteria > Bacillota > Bacilli > Lactobacillales > Streptococcaceae > Streptococcus > Streptococcus mitis_AP. Next base: position 22,069 of record NZ_JANCPG010000017.1, read on the forward strand.
TAATAATCTCAAAAAAGTTTAAAAAATATCGAAAAGCAGCTTGATATTGAGAATAGTCAAGATGATTGAAACTACGTAGCCAAGGATTGTATTCCACTTGGCATTGGTAAATTCTCCCATCACTGACTTCTTAGAGGTCAGATAGATTAAGGGGAAGATTGAAAACGGAAGAGCGATGGAAAGAAAGACCTGTAAATAGACCAACAACTGATCCAAGGTTTTTTCTTGATGTCCAAACAAAACAGCAACTATAATCACAGGGAGCAAGGCAAAAATACGTGTACCGATACGGATGATCCACTGAGGTAATTTCATATGCAAGAAACCTTCCATGACAATCTGTCCTGTCAAGGTGCCTGTGATAGTAGAATTTTGGCCACTTGCTAAGAGAGCCAGAGCAAATAAAGTTGACAGAGTTGAGCTGGCTATTGCTCCTGCTATTGTCGAATCCTGTAAGGCATTGTACATTTGAGAGAATGCTGAAATTTCAGATGCATGACCAAAAAAGAGCGATGCCCCTAAAATGAGAAGCAAGGAATTGACAACAAAGGCTAGGGACAACTGAAGATTTGAGTCCCAGGTCATAAAACGCACAGCTTTTCGAACATCCTTTTTATCCTTATGGTTGATTTTCCTTGTTTGAGATAGGGATGAATGAAGATAGAGATTATGGGGCATAACTGTCGCTCCTACAATCCCTAAAGCCAAAGTCAGTTGACTCTCATGTCCCGGCAAAGGACTTTCAAACAAAGTTGAAGTCGGTAAATAACCACCAAAGATCCCCTGCATACTTGGATTAGATAAAGCCACCAGATAAGAAAAGATTCCTAATATGGTTAAGATAAGGGTTGTAACAATAGCTTCAATCTTCTTGAAGCCAAATTTCATCAACAAAAGCAAAAGAAATACATCTAAAACAGTTAGGAGGATAGCCACCATAATCGGTATTTTAAACAAAAGATTCAAGGCAATCGCTGAACCCAAAACCTCAGCCAAGTCTGTCGCCATTAAAGCTAATTCTACAATCACCCACAGACTATAACGGAGCCACTTAGGAGCATGATGAGCTGTTGCCTGCGCTAAATCCATCCTAGTCACGATACCAAGCTTTCCAGCCATCTGTTGTAATTGTATGGCGATGATGGATGAAATCAAAATAACAAATAAGAGACTATACTTGTAGGAAGCACCACCAACCACACTGGTAATCCAGTTTCCAGGATCCATATAACCAACTGCTACAAGAGCTCCAGGCCCTAAAAATGCTTTTAGATTTTGCCAAAAATGATTGTTATTGGGAGTTTCAATAGATTGATTGATCTCAGAAAGGGAGACCTTTTTATAAGAAGACATAGGAATATTCACTTTCTAATCAAGTCTTTACCTAGTTTATTAATGAAGCTTTTGAAAATAAAATGAAAATAGTTTGCCTATTTCCAATTTATTCTTATTATATCACATTTTGGAACGATTCTTAAGGAAAGCATGATAGCTGAAATAAGCAACACCAGTATTGCAAAAGCCAGCGTTTTCTGACGCTGGCTTTTTAACTGTGAAAATTCTTTCTCAACTAGATTGCTTCTGTAACAAAACTACGGCTTTCCAATACTTTGAGCATGGCGTTAGCTGTATCTAATGCTGTAAAGAGGGGTACCCCGTGTTCAATGGCTGAACGGCGGATTTGCTCACCATCTTCATCAGCAGTTCGTTTGGTTCCAACTGTGTTAATGATAGCTTGAACTCTTCCTTTGCGAACAAAACTTGGGATATCTTTATCGTCATCACCAATCTTACCAACAGGTTGGGCTTGCAATCCATGACTGGCAAAGAAGGCAGCTGTCCCTTCCGTCGCGAGGATTCCATAGCCAATATTTTGGAAACGACGAGCCAAATCCAAGGCTTCTTCTTTCGCATCATCAGCGATAGTAAATACAACGTTACCAAAGGTTGGCAAGTGTAGGTAAGAAGCTTCAAAGGCTTTATAGAGAGCTTTTTCCAAAGTCGTATCAGAACCCATAACTTCACCTGTTGACTTCATTTCAGGACCGAGCAAGCTGTCTACCTTAGCTAGTTTCGTGAAGGAGAATACTGGTGCTTTAATATGAACTCGAGTACTTTCAGGGTAAAGACCATCTTGGTAGCCAAGTTCTGATAAACTTTGACCAAGAATAAGCTTGGTTGCTACCTGAGCCATAGGAATATTGGTTACTTTAGAAAGGAAAGGAACCGTACGGCTAGCACGCGGATTGACCTCAATAACGTAGACTTTTTCATCCTTGATGACAAACTGGATGTTCATCATACCAAGGCAGTTAAGACCGATTGCTAGGCGTTTAGTATAGTCTGCGATTGTTTCTTGCACCTTTTGCGACAAGGTTTGTGGTGGGTAAACGGCCATTGAGTCACCTGAGTGGACACCGGCACGTTCGATATGCTCCATGATACCAGGGATGAGAACATTTTCCCCGTCTGAGATGGCATCAACTTCGCACTCCTGACCAACAATGTAAGAATCGACAAGAACTGGGTGGTCTGGACTAGCCTTAACAGCAGTTCGCATGTAAGAACGAAGGTCTTCTTCGTTTTCAACGATTTCCATGGCACGTCCACCAAGTACATAAGATGGGCGGACAAGAACTGGGAAGCCAATCTTGCGAGCTGCAAGAACTGCTTCTTCTTCATTGGTAGCCGTTTGTCCTGGTGGCTGTGGAATATCCAAGTCTTTGAGAGCTTGCTCAAAGAGGTCGCGGTCTTCAGCACGGTCTAGGTCAGCAACCTGTGTACCAAGGATGGTCACACCTGCTTTTGCCAATGGCTCCGCAAGATTGATGGCTGTTTGACCACCAAACTGAACGATAACGCCTTTTGGTTGCTCTAAGTCGATAACATTCATAACATCTTCGAATGTCAATGGTTCAAAGTAGAGCTTGTCAGATACAGAGAAATCTGTAGAAACGGTCTCTGGGTTTGAGTTCATGATGATAGCTTCGTAGCCAGCCGCCTGAATAGCCTTAACAGAGTGAACAGTGGCGTAGTCAAACTCAACCCCTTGACCGATACGGATTGGACCAGAACCCAGAACTAGAACGGATTCTTTATCAGACTTGATAGATTCATTTTCCCAACCATAGGTTGAATAGAAATATGGAGTTTCAGAGTCAAACTCTGCCGCACAGGTATCAACCATCTTGTAGACTGGGACAATCTTGTTTTCCAAACGAAGTTGACGAACTTGGTCAGCTGTCGTTTCCCAGAGTTCAGCAATCTTACGATCAGAAAATCCATTAAGTTTGGCAGTTTTCAAAACTTCTAGATTTTGTGGATGAGCACCCAATTCTTGCTCAATTTCAAAGATATGCAAGAGTTTATCCAGATAGAAAATATCAATCTTGGTCAATTCAGCAATTTCTTCTGGTGTGTAGCCACGGCGAATTGCTTCAGATACATAGAAAAGACGGTCATCTTGAGCTTTCACAACCTTTTCAATCAAAGCATCATCAGAAACTGCTACAAGTTCAGGCATTTCATTGTGGTGCACCCCAATTTCTAGAGAGCGACAAGCCTTAAGGAGAGATTCCTCGATGTTCCGACCGATGGCCATAACTTCTCCAGTGGCCTTCATCTGGGTACCAAGACGACGTTCCCCTTTTTCAAACTTGTCAAATGGGAAACGTGGAATCTTAGCCACCACATAGTCAAGGGCTGGCTCAAACATGGCATATGTTGAACCTGTAACCGGGTTGATCACCTCATCCAAGGTCAAACCTACTGCAATCTTAGCAGCTAACTTAGCAATCGGGTAACCTGTCGCCTTAGAAGCAAGGGCTGACGAACGCGATACACGAGGATTTACTTCAATAACATAATACTTAAAGCTGTGGGGATCAAGTGCTAGCTGAACGTTACATCCACCTTCAATCTTGAGGGCACGAATGATGCTCAAACTCGCATCACGTAGCATTTGGTTTTCATAATCTGACATGGTTTGGGCAGGGGCAAATACGATGGAATCCCCTGTGTGAATCCCAACTGGGTCAAAGTTTTCCATGTTACAAACAACCAAAGCATTGTCAGCTGAGTCACGCATCACTTCGTATTCGATTTCCTTGAAACCTGCAATCGAACGTTCAATCAAACATTGGGTCACAGGTGACAATTTCAATCCATTTTCAGCGATTTCACGCAATTCTTCCTCATTAGCACACATTCCACCACCAGTACCACCAAGTGTAAAGGCTGGACGAACGATGACTGGGTAGCCAATTGTTGCTGCAAAGGCAACAGCTTCTTCGACTGTGTTGACAATTTCAGATTCTGGAATGGGTTGGTTGAGTTCTTCCATCAATTGTTTAAAGAGGTCACGGTCCTCCGCTTGGTCGATGGCAGATAGTTTAGTACCCAGAAGCTCAACACCAAGCTCATCAAGGATACCATTTTTAGATAATTCCATGGCCATGTTTAGACCTGTCTGACCACCGAGTGTTGGTAGCAAGGCATCTGGACGTTCCTTACGAAGAATTCGTGTCACAAACTCAAGTGTAATCGGTTCAATATAGACCTTGTCCGCAATCTCCTTGTCCGTCATGATGGTGGCAGGGTTTGAGTTAACCAAGACAACCTCATACCCTTCCTCTTTCAACGACAAGCAAGCCTGGGTCCCAGCATAGTCAAACTCAGCAGCCTGACCAATAATAATCGGACCAGAACCAATCACCATAATTTTTTGAATATCAGTACGTTTAGGCATAGTTTATGATACAAAGCCCGTAAAGAACACAGTGAGAATAGGAAACTCGGTGCAGACGCCTTCAGCGTCAAGACGATGTTTATCTTTTTCACACAGTTCTTAGGGCGTGTTCACTTCCGCGAACAATGTATCTTCTCCTTTCTATTCGGCAACTCTCAGGTTGCCATTAAATAAATTCTCCGACGATTTTTTAGCGAAACGATACTTTTCGGTAAAAAATCTAGTGCAGGGAGTTTTTAGTTCGCCTGATAGCGACTAAAAGAAACGACCTGCCTTTCTATTCGTCGCCTCTCAGGGCGACATTAAATAAGATACAAAGGACGAATAGAAAGCGATTGAATTTTAGGAAACCAAGGAAGGATTGACAATCCAAATTGGTTTCTCTAAATTCCGAGCTTTCCGTCCGTGTTCAGTTACATAAATTCTCCGACGAGCTTTTACTCGTTCTTAGTTTGATTGTTTAAAAGCTTCCATCATCTCGATAAACTCGTCAAACAGGTAGCTTGCGTCGTGTGGGCCAGGTGCTGCGTCTGGGTGGTATTGGACAGAGAAAGCAGGTTGGTATCTGTGTCGCACACCTTCAACTGACTTGTCATTGATTTCTTCGTGGGTAATGATCAAGTGCTCTGGCAAATCCTCACGACTGACTGCATAACCATGGTTTTGGCTAGTAAAGTCTACTCGTCCTGTTGCAATTTCACGTACTGCATGGTTAAAGCCACGATGACCAAATTTCATCTTATAAGTCTTAGCCCCGTTTGCCATAGCAAATAGTTGGTGTCCCATACAAATACCAAAGATTGGAATTTTTCCTTGCACACCACGAATCATGTCGAGTGCTTGTGGAACATCCTCTGGGTTACCAGGACCGTTTGACAACATAACTCCATCAGGATTAAGATGGAGAATTTCTTCTGCCGTTGTCGAATAAGGAACAACAGTCACGTTACAGTTGCGCTTAGAAAGTTCACGTAAGATTGAGTGCTTGAGACCAAAGTCCACTAGCACTACGCTCAAACCAACTCCTGGAGCTGGATAAGATGTTTTAGTAGAAACCTGTTTGATATTATCTGTCGGCAAGACTGTCGCTTGGAGTTGGTCCGTCACATGGTCCATGCTGTCCCCAACATGGGTCAAGGTTGCACGCATAGTACCATGCTTACGGATGATCTTGGTAAGAGCACGCGTATCAATCCCTGAAATACCAGGAATTTTCTTGGCTTTCAAAAATTCATCCAAGGTCATTTGGTTGCGCCAGTTACTTGCTCTACGTGCCTCTTCGAAAACAACAACTCCCTTACAAGTTGGAATAATAGATTCGTAATCATCACGGTTGATTCCATAATTTCCCACCAAAGGATAAGTAAAGGTCAAGATTTGTCCATTATAAGACTGGTCTGTAATGGATTCTTGGTAGCCGGTCATGCCTGTATTAAAGACGATTTCGCCTGTTACATCAATATCTGCTCCGAAGGCCTTGCCTTCAAAAACTGTGCCATCTTCTAATACTAGAAGTCTTTTTGTCATATTTTCACCTCTCGTGGACGCTCACTGGCGTCTTTTAACGTCTTGTGTTTTAGTTGGCGTTTCTACTCGCCAGTATGGATTCTAAGATTGCCATTCGAACAAAGACACCATTGGTCATTTGTTGGACAATCCGTGATTTTGGTGCTTCAACCAAGTGGTCTGCGATTTCTACATCACGATTGACTGGAGCTGGGTGCATAAGGATTGCTGTTTCTTTCAAACGGTCATAACGTTCTTGAGTCAAGCCATGTTGGGCATGGTAGTCTTCTTTTGAAAATACAGCTCCACTATCATGGCGTTCATGTTGCACACGGAGAAACATCATGACATCCACCTGATCAATGATTTCATCAATGGTTACAAACTGTCCATAGTCCGCAAACTCTTGACTTCTCCATTCCTCAGGTCCAGCAAAGTAAAGTTCAGCTCCCAAGCGTTTCAAAATCTGCATATTGGATTTGGCAACGCGTGAGTGGTCCAAGTCGCCTGCAATAGCAACCTTAAGACCCTCAAAGTGACCAAATTCCTCATAAATAGTCATCAAATCAAGCAAGCTCTGGCTAGGGTGTTGTCCCGAACCATCTCCACCATTGATGATGGAAGTCGTAATCGTGGGACTAGCAATTAACTCTCTGTAGTAGTCAACCTCTGGGTGGCGAATCACACAGACATCCACTCCTAAAGCAGACAAAGTCAAAATGGTATCATAAAGTGTCTCACCCTTATTAACCGAACTAGTTTTCACATCAAAGTCAAGTCGTTCCAATCCCAGTTTAATTTCTGCCACTTCAAAGGACTTATGCGTCCGTGTAGAATCCTCAAAGAAAAGATTGGAAACAATCGGGTGGTCTTCATAAGGAAGCTGAGCTCCGTTTTTAAACTCAATTCCTCGCTTGATCAATTTCATCACTTGATCAACAGTGAGGTCTTCCATGGATACAACATGGTTCAATGCTTGTTGATTTTCTGACATGGCTACTCCTTTAGCTTTCTAAGCTTCTTCAGTAATCAGAACTCTGTCTTGGCCATCAAGTTCTGCCATCTCTACGATGATTTCTTCAGAACGACTAGTAGGGATATTTTTCCCAACGTAATCTGGACGGATTGGCAATTCTCTATGTCCACGATCGACTAGAACTGCTAAACTCACGCGCGCAGGACGACCATGACCTACAATATTATCAATAGCAGCACGAATAGTACGACCTGTATAAAGTACATCGTCCACCAAGATGACTTCACGGCCTGTCACATCAACAGAAATCAAAGAAGTATCTTCTCCGCTTTTAACATCATCACGGAAAGGTTTGGTGTCCAATTCCACAACAGGAACTGAAAGATTTTCTAGTTGCTCCAAACGTTCTTGGATACGGTGGGCGATAAAGACACCACGAGTTTTAATACCAGCCAAGACGATTTTATTCAAATCTTTGTTGCGCTCGATAATCTCATAAGTAATACGCGTAATCGCTCGTTTGACGGTTAATTCGTCTACAACTTCTTTTGTCTTCATGACAAACCTCCAAAAAGAAAAGTCTCCTTAAACAAGGAGACTTGAAATGTATAGCCAAGCGAGCCTTACTGGAAACAGTATAGACTTCACCCTTCTACTTTATCGCGCTCCTTGCCTGCCTCACGGGACAGGTTTAAAGGAATATTTAATTATCAATTACTATAGCACAAAGCGGGCCTAAAATCAAGCAAAAACTTTTGATGATCCATCTTATAAATTGCTAAAATCATATAACTGTGGGTACTGGTCACACTCTGGATTTTTAGGATGACAAATGGCTCGTCCAAAATAAATCATGGCCTGATGGGCTGCTAGCCACTGCTCCGGTGGCAAGATATCCATGACCCGTTTTTCCACCTCAAGTGGTGTTGCTGATTTTTTGACGATATCGTGGTGTTTACAAATACGTTCCACATGAGTATCCACTGCAAAAGCTGGAATCCCAAACCCCACACTCATGACAACATTGGCTGTTTTGCGACCAACACCTGCTAAACTCTCTAATTCCTCACGTGTCTGAGGGACCTGACCGCCAAAATCATCTAGTAACTGTTGGGCACATTTTTTAAGGAATTTAGCCTTATTTCGATACAGTCCCAGGCGAGAAATATGTGAGGCAATCTCACTCTCTGTCGCTACAGACATGGCTTGTGGGGTTGGAAAGGCAACAAAGAGACCTGGTGTGACCTTATTTACCGCTACATCCGTTGTCTGAGCTGATAACATGACCGCAACCAAGAGTTCAAAATGATTGGTAAAATCAAGACTAGGCTTAGCATCTGGAAAAAGAGCAATGATTTCTTCTAGCACTTTTCGTGCTCGTTTTTTTGATAAGACCATTACTCGTCTCCATCAAATAGTCCTTGTAGGTCAGCAAAAGGACTGTTTTCTTCTTTCTTAACTGCTTGTTGAGCTTGGTATTCTTCCTCTGTCATGATTTGCCAGTCATTTCCAGAAACAAATCCTTGACCAGCCTCTTCTTCTGCTGTCAAGACCTTGATAGGAATGTTTAGCAAGATATTGTCTGACACGCTCTCAGCAAGGTCAAGTTCTCCATTTTCGATAGGCAAGACCAAATCATCGTCTAAAACTTCCTGATCTAGTTGGTTAGTTGCGCCTTCCATGAAAACTTCCGTTACTGGATAAGATTCAACTAGCTCAACTGGCTCCATACTGCGACTTGAAGCAAGAACAATGGTATAAGATAGTTGATAATCTAAGAAATACATACGGTCTTCGTACTGTACTTTCCCAACTGCAAGGATATCTTTTACATCTAAAATTTCTTGATTGCGTGAACGCAGGTCAGCAACTAGGTCTAACGTCTGTTCAAAATGCAAGCCTTCAGACTGCTTACGAATTTCTTGAATATTTAATTTCATACTTCCTCCATAAAGATTTACTCTCTTGATTATACCATGAAAAGGCCACAAACCAGCACACCAAACTTTGTAATTAAAATTTGAATTTTTGACATATTTACCATGAAAATTTTGTTTTTAGTGCTATACTGTCGGCAAGAATACATCAGAGCAAGGAGGAGGCTCACATGGAAGACAAAGCACTGATTACTAATGCAACCCAACTCCTATCTGAGTTATACTCTTCGATAATCTCTTCAAACCGCGTCAACGTCGACTTGTCGTTAGTATGAGATACTGACTTCGTCCGTTCTATCTGCAACCTCAAAGCTGTGCTTTGAGCAGCCTGCGACTAGTTTCCTAGTTTGTTCTTTAATTTTCATTGAGTATAAAACCTAGAATTTCCAGTTTTCTATTGACAAAAGTTCCTGAAAGGTATAGGATAGAGGTACTAATACTCGGAGGTAAGGGAGACATGAACAACTAAGTCTATCAAATAAATAATCTTTATTTAGTAGATCTTGTTTTTGTCTCTTTTTGTGTGCTCTTTTTGTACTAGATTTTCTGGTACTTTATCCTCTTTGAAAATCAAAAAACTAGAAAGCTAACCATCTGCTCCTCTTGGGTTGGATAGGGGTAGACAAGCCTAGTTTGACAGGATTTTCAACATGGATAATAGCGTTTCTGACAGTGACTTTGGGCTCTACTAGATAAAGTAGAGCTTTTTGTTATGCACTATGGACATTCTAGAAAGGGCAATTATATGATAAAAATTAATCACCTGACCATCACTCAAAACAAAGATTTACGAGACCTTGTCTCTGACCTAAGCATGACCATCCAAGACGGGGAAAAGGTCGCTATTATTGGCGAAGAAGGAAATGGAAAATCAACCTTACTTAAAACTTTAATGGGGGAAACTTTGTCTGATTTCACTATCAGGGGAGACATTCAATCTGATTATCAATCAATAGCCTACATTCCTCAAAAACTCCCCGAGGACCTGAAAAAGAAAACTTTACACAACTACTTCTTTTTAGATACTATTGATTTAGATTACAGTGTCCTCTATCGTTTAGCTGAGGAATTGCATTTTGATAGCAATCGCTTTGCTAGTGACCAAGATATCGGGAGCCTATCGGGTGGCGAAGCTTTGAAAATTCAGCTCATCCATGAGTTAGCCAAACCCTTTGAGATTCTATTTTTAGATGAACCTTCAAATGACCTGGACCTTGAGACGGTTGATTGGCTAAAAAGACAGATACAGAAGATGAGGCAAACCGTTATTTTCATTTCCCATGATGAAGACTTTCTTTCTGAAACGGCTGATACTATTGTCCACCTGCGACTGATCAAGCACCGTAAAGAAGCGGAAACCCTAGTAGAACATTTAGACTATGATCGCTATAGCGACCAGAGAAAGGCTAATTTTATCAAACAAAGCCAGCAAGCTGCTAACGAGCAAAGAGCCTACGATAAAACCATGGAAAAACATCGGCGAGTCAAGCAAAATGTAGAGACTGCGCTTCGAGCTACCAAAGACAGTACTGCTGGGCGCCTATTAGCTAAAAAGATGAAAAATGTTCTCTCTCAAGAAAAACGCATTGAAAAGACAGCTCAGTCCATGACCCAAAAACCACTTGAAGAAGAACACATTCAACTTTTCTTCTCAGACATACAGCCATTACCTGCTTCTAAAGTCTTAATCCAGCTGGAAAAAGAAAGTTTGTCCATTGGCGACCGAGTTTTGTCTCAGGAACTACAACTAACTGTCCGTAGGCAAGAAAAAATCGGTATCATCGGTCAAAATGGTGTTGGTAAATCAACTCTGTTAGCCAAGTTACATCAACTTCTTAATGATAAAAAAGAGATTTCCCTTGGTTTTATGCCACAAGATTACCAGCAAAAACTGCAATTGGATTTATCACCAATAGCCTACCTCAGCAAAACTGGAGAAAAAGAGGAACTACAGAAAATCCAATCTCACTTAGCAAGTCTCAATTTTAGTTATCCAGAAATGCAGCATCAAATTCGCTCCTTATCTGGCGGACAACAGGGAAAACTCCTGCTTTTGGATTTAGTCTTGCGCAAACCAAACTTTCTCCTGCTGGATGAACCTACACGAAACTTTTCTCCAACTTCTCAACCTGAAATAAGAAAACTCTTTGCAACATATCCAGGTGGTATCATCACTGTTTCGCATGACCGTCGTTTCTTAAAAGAAGTCTGTTCGACCATCTATCGCTTGACAGAACACGGTTTAGAAGTAGTTAATTTAGAAGATTTATAAATTTGCAACATAGCAAAAATCCAGAGACGACCTCTGGATTCTTTTTTACATATGTTTCAAACGTTCAATCCGTTCTGAGATCGGTGGGTGGGTATAAAAGAGTTTTTGGAACCCTCCCCCTTTCTTGGGATCATTGATATATAGTGCACTGCTGGCATCATCGACAGGATGACTCATCGGTTTACTGTTGTCTAACTTGCGTAGAGCATTAATCATCCCTTGAGGATTGCGCGTCAACTCGACACTGGAAGCATCCGCTAGGAATTCCCTCTGACGAGAAATAGCTAGTTGTACCAAGGTGGCAGCAAGAGGTGCCAGCACAATAGCTAGTAGAGAAACTACGAGCATAATGATTTCTAGGCCATTTCCATCTCGGTCATCATCACTTCGTCTGCGACCTGCTCCACCCCACCACATCATACGACCTGCCATACTAGAAAGCATGGTGATAGCACTAGCAAGGGCAACAGCAATAGTCGAAATACGGATATCGTAATTACGAATATGACTGACTTCATGTCCCATAACAGCTTCTAGTTCTTCACGATTCATGATAGCCAGGAGACCTGAAGTCGCAGCAACCGCCGCGTTTTGAGGGTTAGAACCTGTCGCAAAGGCATTTAAGGCTGGATCATCAATGATGAAAACACGAGGCATAGGAATCTGGGCCACCATAGCCATATCTTCCACTACATGGTAGAGGTCTGGTGCCGTTTGCTCATCCACCTCACGCGCTCCATTCATGGACATGACAATCTCTGTCGATTGAAAAATCATGGACAAGGCATAGATAAAGCCGATAATCAGTGCGATAACCAAACCACCAAACCCAGACCGCATAAAGAGGTAACCAACCGCATAACCAACAAGAGCTAAGAGTAGGAAAAATACCAGCAACAAAATCCACGTTCTTCGTTTATTGCTTGCAATTTGATCAAACAACATCTTAGTCACCTAAACCGCTAAAATCAACTTTAGGAACTGCTTTTTCCTCTTCTGGAGTTTGAAGGAAATCTGCTGCTTTAAATCCAAACATTCCAGCGATAATATTGCTTGGGAAAGTTTCTAATTTTACATTGTAGTTGCTGACAACACTGTTGTAGAGTTGACGAGAGTAAGAAATTTTATTTTCTGTATTTGTCAACTCCTCTTGCAATTTAACAAAGTTGGCACTGGCTTTCAAATCTGGATAGCTTTCTGCAACTGCAAAGATACCTGAAACCTGGCGAGTAAGGGCATCACTAGCTTTCATAGCTTCTGCTGGTGAAGTCGCTGCCGCCACTTGGTTACGCAGTTCTGCCACCTTTTCAAGGGTAGAACCTTCATATTTGGCATAACCTTTTACAGTCTCAATCAAGTTTGGCAAGAGGTCATTTCGACGTTTCAACTGAACATCAATTTGGCTCCAAGCCTCCTTTGTTTGCATACGATTCTTAACCAAACCGTTGTAGCTAACAATCACAAAAATCACAACAAGAGCGATAACTCCAAGAATAATCCAAGTCATTATATAAGTCCTTTCTGCTTTTAGATTAGTACCAGTATATCAAATTTTTAATGATTGTGGTAAAATAAGATGATACTAAAGAAGGAAAAAACTATGAAACCAGAAACATTTTACAACTTGCTTGCCGAGCAAAATCTTTCACTTTCGGACCAGCAAAAAAAACAATTTGAACGCTATTTTGAACTCTTGGTCGAGTGGAATGAGAAGATTAATTTGACGGCTATTACAGATAAGGAAGAAGTCTATCTGAAACACTTTTACGATTCGATTGCACCCATTCTGCAAGGCTTAATTTCAAATGAAACTATCAAACTTCTTGATATTGGAGCCGGGGCAGGATTTCCTAGTCTACCTATGAAAATCCTCTATCCTCAGCTAAATGTAACTATCATTGATTCTCTCAACAAGCGCATCAACTTCCTCAAACTTTTGGCTCAGGAACTGGATTTAGACGATGTTCATTTCTACCATGGACGTGCCGAAGATTTTGCCCAAGACAAAAACTTCCGTGCTCAGTATGATTTTGTAACGGCTCGTGCGGTTGCCCGTATGCAAGTCCTATCTGAATTAACTATTCCCTACCTTAAAGTTGGCGGAAAACTATTGGCACTCAAGGCTAGCAATGCTCCTGAGGAATTATTAGAAGCTAAGAATGCCCTCAACCTCCTTTTTAGTAAAGTAGAAGACAATCTCAGCTACGCCCTACCAAATGGAGATCCACGTTACATCACAGTGGTAGAAAAGAAAAAAGAAACACCAAATAAATATCCAAGAAAGGCTGGCATGCCCAACAAACGCCCGCTTTAAATTTTTTAGTAAAAAATGTTTACAAAGTTCGGAATTTCTGCTATACTATCACAAGCAAAGGTTTTTAATGTCATCCCGTGAGGTGACGAAGACGCAGAAATACTTGAAACTCTTTAAAGTCTAGATTTTAGAGAAGTCTTACTCTGAGGGCCTATTGCTGTAAAATAATGGGCTCTTTTTTGATGCCCAAAAGTGAGGTTTATATGAAACAAGAATCAACTGTTGATTTGTTACTAGACGTTGACCAACGTCCTTCGGCTGGAAAAGGAATTCTCCTTAGTTTCCAACACGTTTTCGCCATGTTCGGTGCGACCATCTTGGTACCCTTGATTTTGGGAATGCCTGTATCTGTTGCCCTTTTTGCTTCAGGTGTCGGGACACTCATCTATATGATTTCAACTGGATTTAAAGTTCCAGTTTATCTAGGTTCTTCTTTTGCCTTTATCACAGCAATGTCACTGGCTATGAAAGAAATGGGGGGTGATGTATCTGCTGCTCAAACAGGAGTTATCTTGACTGGTTTGGTCTATGTCCTTGTGGCTGCAGGTGTTCGTTTTGCAGGTACAAAATGGATTGATAAACTCTTGCCACCAATCATCATCGGACCTATGATTATCGTTATCGGTCTGGGACTTGCAGGTTCAGCTGTTACCAATGCTGGTCTTGTAGCTGACGGGAATTGGAAAAATGCTCTTGTAGCAGTTGTTACTTTCTTGATTGCTGCCTTTATCAATACAAAAGGAAAAGGCTTCCTACGAATCATTCCATTCCTCTTTGCCATTATCGGTGGTTACCTCTTCGCACTAACACTTGGCTTGGTTGACTTTACACCAGTTCTTAAAGCCAACTGGTTCGAGATTCCTGGTTTCTACTTGCCATTTAATACAGGCGGTGCCTTTAAAGAATACAATCTTTACTTCGGTCCAGAAACCATCGCTATCTTGCCAATCGCTATCGTAACAATTTCTGAACATATCGGAGACCATACTGTTTTGGGTCAAATCTGTGGCCGTCAATTCTTGAAAGAACCAGGTCTTCACCGTACTCTTCTTGGTGACGGTATCGCAACTTCAGTTTCTGCCTTCCTTGGTGGACCAGCCAATACAACTTATGGAGAAAATACAGGGGTTATCGGTATGACTCGTATCGCTTCTGTCTCAGTTATCCGTAACGCTGCCTTCATCGCGATTGCCCTTAGCTTCCTTGGTAAATTCACTGCCTTGATTTCAACCATTCCAAATGCTGTACTTGGTGGTATGTCAATCCTTCTCTACGGAGTTATCGCAAGTAATGGTTTGAAAGTCTTGATCAAAGAACGTGTAGACTTCAGTCAAATGCGTAACCTAATCATCGCAAGTGCTATGTTGGTACTTGGACTTGGAGGAGCTATCCTTAAACTTGGTCCAGTTACCCTTTCAGGTACTGCCCTATCAGCCATGACAGGAATCATCTTGAACTTGATCTTACCATACGAAAATAAAGATTAAGAGTCTAAACACATCAAAAAACGAGCATTTCCAATTACGGAAGTGCTCATTTTTCTTCTTTCTAAAAAAGGAAAGCCCTGCGGCCTTCCTTTGTCTTACTTACGTTTCTTCTTCGCTTTTTTCATTTTGTTAGCCATACGTTTCATTGACTGTTTCATGGCAAATTCACCGATTTTACCTTTTAGTCCGCCACCAAACATCTGGCTCATATCTGGCATTCCTGCTCCTCCGAGAGCTGACAGGTCAGGCATACCGCCTTGTCCCATCATTCCTTCAAGGGCAGACATATCCATTCCTCCCATATTTGGCATATTTTTAGGAAGGTTGTTTGGATTGATTCCCATTTGCTTCATCATTTTGTTCATATCTCCAGACATGACACCTTGCATGAGTTGTTTAGCCTGGTTAAAGTCTTTGATGAATTTATTGACTTCTACAAAAGTATTTCCAGAACCTGCAGCGATACGACGGCGACGGCTTGGATTTAACAAATCGGGATTTTCACGTTCTTCAGGTGTCATTGAAGACACAATGGCACGTTTACGAGCAATCTGGCGTTCATCTACCTTCATGTTTTGAAGGGCTGGGTTGTTGGCCATACCTGGAATCATCTTGAGCAAGTCTTCCATCGGCCCCATGTTTTGCACCTGATCCAACTGATCAATGAAATCATTGAAATCAAAGGTATTTTCACGCATCTTCTCAGCCATTTCAAGGGCTTTTTGCTCATCGTATTCTTGAGAAGCTTTCTCAATCAAAGTGAGCATATCCCCCATGCCAAGGATACGGCTAGACATGCGGTCTGGGTGGAAGGTTTCAATGTCCGTAATCTTTTCACCTGTACCAGTAAACTTGATTGGTTTTCCAGTAATGTGACGAACAGATAAAGCAGCACCACCACGAGTGTCCCCATCAATCTTGGTAAGGATGACCCCAGTCACTTCTAACTGAGCATTAAACTCACGCGCAACATTGGCCGCTTCTTGACCAATCATGGCATCAACCACGAGGAGAATTTCGTTTGGTTGAGCCAGTGCTTTCACGTCACGAAGCTCATTCATCAAAAGCTCATCAATCTGCAAACGACCTGCCGTATCAATCAAGACATAGTCATTATGATTAGCTTGGGCTTGCTCCAAACCTTGACGTACAATCTCAACAGCTGGTACTTCTGTTCCAAGTGCGAAGACAGGCACATCAATTTGTTGTCCAAGAGTTTTGAGCTGGTCAATGGCTGCTGGACGATAGATATCCGCCGCAATCATCAAAGGACGAGCATTTTCTTCCTTCTTGAGTTTGTTGGCCAATTTACCAGCAAAGGTTGTTTTACCAGCTCCTTGTAAACCAACCATCATGATGATTGTAGGAATCTTAGGTGACTTGATAATCTCAGCTGTATCAGAACCTAAAACGTCTGTCAGTTCCTCATCAACGATTTTAATAATCTGTTGCGCAGGATTAAGGGTATCAATGACCTCATGCCCGACTGCACGCTCACGAACTTTCTTGATAAAGTCCTTTACAACAGGCAAGGCAACGTCGGCCTCAAGCAAGGCCAAGCGAATTTCTTTGGTTGCCTCTTGGACATCAGATTCAGAGATTTTTCCTTTTTTACGTAGATTTTTAAAGACGTTCTGCAAACGTTCTGTTAAACTTTCAAATGCCATTTTTCTTCCTCTTATTCTCTATTATCAATGCTTGTTAAAATTTCTATCTGCTCCTGCAGAAAGTCATCCTTGGGATAGCGCTCTAAAATCTGGTCAAAAATTTGACTGCGGACAATGTAGTCCGAGTACATGTGCAATTTCATCTCATAATCTTCCAGAGTCTTTTCTGTCCGCTTGATATTATCATAGACAGCCTGACGACTGACACCAAACTCCTCGGCAATCTCAGCAAGGCTGTAATCATCAGCATAGTAGAGCTCTATATAATTCATTTGCTTATCTGTCAAAAGCGCCGCATAAAATTCAAAGAGCGCATTCATACGATTGGTTTTTTCGATTTCCATAACTTTTATTATACCAAAAATTAGTCTAATCTACCACATTAGCAGGCTAATCCGAAAAGATAGCTAGCTAAATTTGAAAAAGACATGAGCCTAGCACCAAGTAATTTCCAATTGATAGCTGGCAAAGGGATGTCCCTCTTGATTTTGTAGTTGATAATCTAGTTCAATCTTTTGCCCATCAACTTGATAATGGCTCGTTTGGATGATAAACTCCTGCATGCCCATAGGTGTAGGGATATAGGCAAAACTATCACTATCCTTTAAAAAGCGCATAATGGTCTTGGGATTGGAAAAACGGCTCATCACCAGTTCTTGACCATGAAATTTAATAACCACTTTTTCCTTTTCCTCATTATAGAAAAGCAGGTAGCTATAATCTCCTTTTTCATGCACTTCCACGTCATAAAGCTGGTCAATCACTTCCAACTGCTCATCAAACTGAATCGTATTTCGCATCCGAATCTTCACATCAGGTCCTCTTTCTTGTCTATTGTCCTACTATTTTACCAAAAACTCTAGCTTTTTGCTATAATGGTCATATGAACGAAAAAGTATTCCGTGACCCAGTTCACAACTACATCCATGTCAATAATCAAATCATCTATAACTTGATTAATACAAAAGAATTTCAGCGTTTGCGTCGTATCAAACAACTGGGAACGTCCAGTTATACCTTCCACGGTGGAGAACACAGTCGCTTCTCTCACTGTCTTGGAGTCTATGAGAATGCTCGTCGCATCACAGAGATTTTTGAAGAAAAATATACTGAGGAATGGAATCCTGCCGAATCCCTCCTCACCATGACCGCTGCGCTCCTTCATGACCTTGGTCATGGTGCCTATTCCCATACTTTTGAACATCTCTTTGATACAGACCACGAAGCCATTACTCAGGAGATTATCCAAAGTCCTGAAACGGAGATTCACCAAGTCCTGCTACAAGTGGCGCCAGATTTCCCAGAAAAGGTAGCCAGTGTTATTGATCATACCTATCCTAACAAGCAGGTCGTTCAACTCATTTCTAGTCAGATTGATGCAGACCGCATGGACTATCTCTTGCGCGACTCCTATTTTACAGGAGCTTCTTATGGGGAATTTGACCTGACTCGGATTCTTCGAGTCATTCGTCCTGTCGAAAATGGTATCGCCTTTCAGCGCAATGGCATGCACGCCATCGAAGACTATGTCCTCAGTCGCTACCAGATGTATATGCAGGTCTATTTCCACCCAGCAACACGGGCCATGGAAGTTCTCCTGCAGAATCTCCTCAAACGCGCCAAGGAACTTTATCCAGAAGATAAGGACTTCTTTGCACGAACATCTCCACATCTCCTGCCTTTCTTTGAAAAAAATGTGACCTTGTCTGACTATCTAGCTCTGGATGATGGTGTGATGAATACCTATTTCCAACTCTGGATGACCAGTCCTGACAAGATTCTCGCAGATTTGTCGCAACGCTTTGTCAACCGCAAGGTCTTTAAATCCATTACCTTTTCACAAGAGGACCAAGACAAACTCGCTAGCATGAGAAAATTAGTTGAGGATATCGGCTTTGATCCCGACTACTATACTGCCATTCATAAGAACTTTGACCTCCCTTATGATATCTATCGTCCCGAATCTGAAAATCCACGGACACAGATTGAGATTTTACAAAAAAATGGAGAACTGGCCGAACTCTCTAGCCTGTCTCCTATCGTCCAATCCCTTGCTGGCAGTCGCCACGGAGATAATCGTTTCTATTTTCCAAAAGAAATGTTGGACCAAAACAGTATCTTCGCAAGCATTACCCAGCAATTTTTACACTTGATTGAGAACGATCATTTTACCCCAAATAAAAACTAGAAGAGGAAATTTATGAGTATTAAACTAATCGCCGTTGATATTGACGGAACCCTAGTCAATAGCCAAAAGGAGATCACTCCTGAGGTCTTTTCTGCCATCCAAGATGCCAAAGAAGCTGGTGTCAAAGTCGTGATTGCAACTGGCCGCCCTATTGCAGGTGTTGCCAAACTTCTCGACGACTTGCAGTTGAGAGACGAGGGTGACTATGTTGTGACTTTCAATGGTGCCCTTGTCCAAGAAACCGCTACAGGACATGAGATTATCAGCGAATCCTTGACTTATGAGGATTATCTAGATATGGAATTTCTCAGTCGTAAGCTCGGTGTCCACATGCACGCTATTACAAAGGACGGTATCTATACTGCCAATCGTAATATAGGAAAATATACAGTGCACGAATCAACCCTCGTCAGCATGCCTATCTTCTATCGCACTCCTGAAGAAATGGCTGACAAGGAAATTGTCAAATGTATGTTTATCGATGAACCAGAAATCCTCGATGCTGCGATTGAAAAAATCCCAGCCGAATTTTACGAACGCTACTCCATCAACAAATCTGCTCCTTTCTACCTCGAACTCCTTAAAAAGAATGTAGACAAGGGTTCAGCTATTACTCACTTAGCTGAAAAACTCGGATTGACTAAAGATGAAACCATGGCAATCGGAGACGAAGAAAATGACCGTGCCATGCTGGAAGTCGTTGGTAACCCTGTTGTCATGGAAAATGGAAATCCAGAAATCAAAAAAATCGCCAAATACATCACTAAAACAAATGACGAATCTGGCGTTGCCCATGCCATCCGTACATGGGTACTGTAAAAGGGTATGAATAGACGAAAACCGCTCAGTTGAGTGGTTTTAGTATACACTTTACCCTAAAAATAACCGATAGCTTTTTCTGTCTGCTTAATTTTACAAATTGAGTTGGTTTTAAACTAAACCATCTAATAATTTATCACTTAAATTAACTAAATAATTTTTTCACCATTGAATGAGCTAGTTTAAAAAGTAAATAAAAGGTAACTAATGTATAAAATAAATAGTCTCTAAAAATAAATATCCCTACAATAATTAGTAAAAATAGAAAAAGAAGAGTTCCTACTATTAAAATTACATATTTTAAATATTTGATGACTTTATTCCACATATTAGGATGTTCTTTATTTACCGTGAATTTATAAAGCATTTTTTCGACAGATGTGAATTTATTATATTCAATTTCAGAGCCTAAAAATAGTATTTCAAATATTTTTTTTAACTTTTCTAGTTCCACTGTTGTTACACTAGTACCATTTTGAAATCTAACATCATCTAAACGTGGAATAGAATTTTCTGACTCTCTCTTAAAAATAAATGTATACTTCTGATTATTTAAAAGTACATTAGGAATATCAAGTCTACCTCTTACATTTTCTATATTCCATTCATGCTTGCTTCTTTTTTCTATAAGTTTCTTAGGGAAATTGATTATGTACATGTTTTCAATCTTTATGATTCTAATATATAATAAAGAAATATACTCATCTGTGAATACAAAATCGTTCGAGTTAAAATTTTCTTTATTTTCGTAATTTTTATAGTAAGCTATCACATCTTCTATTATATGTTTTCCTTGCTTATTTAAACTATGTTTTCTAATAAAAGAGGTATTATCAAGTAATAAAACCACGAATATAAATAAAAAGGAAATAAGGATTGCTAAACATACTAATAATATATCTCGAATTTCTGGATTAGCTAAAAGGGAAGATAGGTTATTAATTTTGAAAATACCTATATTTTCGAAATTAATATAAGTGCTAATACTATTAAAATTAGTAATTAGAGTATTTAATTCTTTACCTCCAAAGAAAGCTATTACTAGAGCTAAAGATTTTTTTATATAAGATGATTTTTTAATTTCAGTTTTAATATATGATTCTAATGTTTCAGGGAATATTCCTTCGCTGTTAAACTCAAACAACAAATTTCTATAAATAAACTTTAAATCCGGATAGTATTGCAAGTCATAAAACTTAAAAAAATAACCTGAATAATACTTACTTAAAATTCTATCAATACTTCTAAAATAAGGATTTCTCAATTTATTTCTATTTATATTTTTGAAATAGAAATAAAAAACAGTAAGCATTAATGTAAACTTTATCAAAAATATAAATAAATCTGAAACACTTCCGTTTAAATTCATAATTACAACCCCTCCACCTCAAATTTAGGTAAGCTATTAATTAAGTCAAGCGTTTTTACAGATACATTGATCATTCTCAATAGTAAATTGAAGATATATTTCTCATCCTCACTATAGTCATTTGGATCATCTGTAATTCCTGATTTTTTATCAGTTTTAACTTGATACTGATCGATAATCCATTCAATAGCTGATCGTCCATTCACAACATACTCATATGCCTTTTCATGCCCCCTGCAGGAATCGAACCTGCAACTACTCCTTAGGAGGGAGTTGTTATATCCATTGAACTAAGGGAGCTAGATAAAAACTCTGCTGAAAAGCAGAGTTTTTTAGTCGAATTAACGACGGATTTCTTTGATACGAGCTGCTTTACCTTGAAGAGCACGCAAGTAGTACAATTTCGCACGACGTACTTTACCGTAACGAACAACTTCGATTTTTTCAACACGTGGAGTGTGGATTGGGAAGATACGCTCAACACCTACACCGTTAGAGATTTTACGAACTGTGTAGTTTTCTGAGATGCCAGCACCTTTACGTGCGATAACAACACCTTCAAAAATCTGGATACGTTCACGGTTACCTTCGACAACTTTCGCGTGTACACGAACAGTGTCACCAGGACGGAATGATGGGATATCTGTACGAAGTTGACCTTCAGTCAAGCTTTGGATTAATGGATTCATTTTATTCTCCTATCTTTGTCAATCTTGAGGAAACTTCCTCAGCGGATAAACTGTATTTTTGTGCGTCCATTACACACAAGATACAGTTTACCAAATTTCCATAAAAAAGTAAAGAAATTTATAGCAGAATTCCTAAAAAAATCGCAACCAAACCACCTAGATAGGTCAAAATCAGGTAAACGTAAAAAAACTTCTTATCGCTTAACAGTCTTTGAAGTTCATCATTCAAGGTCGAAAAAGTCGTTAAACCGCCACAAAATCCTGTTGCTAAAATAGCATAGACTTCCTTAGACTCCACATGATTGTAGAATAATCCAATTAAAAAACAACCCAAAAGATTGGCTATTAGCGTTCCGAGTGGGAATTTAGAAGCTTGATTATAGCGGGAAAAAAAATAGCGCACTAAAGCTCCGAAGCCACAAGCAATTGCAAGATAGACGATTACCATTTCTTCCTCCCCAAATAGTAAGCCAAGAGCAGGCCTCCACCCACGCTTAAAATGAGATACAAGACTAGGCTAAGATAACGCCCTGTATCAAGCAGTTTCACAGCATCAAGCATGAGACTGGAAAAGGTTGTTAAACCGCCACAAAAGCCCGTCCCCAGAGCTAAAATAACGCCTTTACTGGTTCCCTTATAGACCAAATAGCCCTTGACAAGATAAACCAAGCAGAAAATACCCAGATAGTTGACAAGAAGGGTGCCCCAAGGAAAATCTGGACTGGCTGGTAACCAAGTGGAAACCAGGTAGCGAACCAGTCCGCCCAACATGGCAGCTAGAAAAATCCCTAGCGGATAAAATTGTTCTTTTTTCATTTGATGTTTTGATCCTGATAATCACGCGAACGTTTGAGTATGTCCGAAAATGTTGAGACAATAGTCTCCTGATAGCGCTTGTCTTCTACACGATTTCTGACCTTTTCAAAAATAACTGCTTCTCTCTTGGTATCTAAAATCGGTTTCCCTGAAGCCTTCTTATAAGCGACAACCCCTTCAACTAAATGCATTCTTTCTTCTAACAGTTTGACAATTTGGTCGTCGATCTGATCAATTTCTTGACGAATAATATCTAAATCCATACAGTCTCCTCCTTTATTTGAATTATTGTATCAAAAAGCCACCAAATAGGCTAGTAAAATCCCAAATCTCGATAAGAAAAATGCACTGATTGATTACATCAGCGCACTTTTATGCTTATCCTACTTTAGCAGCCAATTCTTCTGCGAATTGTTCCAAGCGTTCAATGTCTTCTTCCTCAGCAGAAAGATCAACTTTAACACACTCTGAACCTTTTTCTGCCCCTGTTGAAACAAAGACACGATCAAAGTCATCGACAGCCTTACAGAATTCATCGTAGAAGGTATCTCCTGAACCAACCACTCCGTAGATTTTGCCATTCAAGTTGAGATCTGCAAGGTCTTCGTAGAAGTCCATCATCTCATCTGGCAATTCACCATCACCATAAGTATAGGTCGCAACGATAGCGATATCTGCTTCCAAGAAGTCTGAAGCGTCAACAGTTGTACATTCATCAACATCGACATCCAAGCCCAAGTCACGTAATTTGTCTGCTACAATATCTGCAATTTCTTCGGTATTACCGGTCATACTGGCAAATACAATTTTTGCTAATGCCATATCGTCCTCCTCAATTTATCTTTCTCCATTATATCACATCTTTTTCATTTTAAAAATAAAAATTCTTGTGCTACAATGAAATGAGAAAGAATTGAGGTTATTTATGGAAATTTGCCATCAAATTTTAGAAAAAATTAAAGAATACGACACGATTATCATTCACCGTCATATGAAACCTGACCCAGATGCCTTGGGAAGTCAGGTGGGATTAAAAGCTCTTCTCAAAC
The DNA here is from genome assembly GCF_024295905.1 of Streptococcus sp. CF7_Ac1-12. Taxonomy (GTDB): domain Bacteria; phylum Bacillota; class Bacilli; order Lactobacillales; family Streptococcaceae; genus Streptococcus; species Streptococcus mitis_AP. Next base: position 45,905 of record NZ_JANCPG010000017.1, read on the forward strand.
ATCATTTCCCAGAAAAAACCATCAAAGCTGTTGGTTTTGATGAACCAACTCTTACTTGGATGGCTGAAATGGATCTTGTTGAAGATAGTGCCTACCAAGGTGCCCTTGTCATCGTCTGTGATACGGCGAATACTGCTCGTATCGATGATAAGCGCTATAGTCAAGGTGATTTTCTCATTAAGATTGACCACCATCCAAATGATGATGTATATGGTGACCTATCTTGGGTCGATACTAGTTCAAGTAGTGCTAGCGAGATGATCACTCTATTTGCCCAAACAACCCAACTAGCCTTGTCAGATCGTGCTGCGGAGTTGCTCTTTGCAGGAATTGTCGGTGATACAGGTCGCTTCCTTTATCCTTCTACGACTGCACGGACTCTTCACCTGGCTGCTTATCTGAGAGAACATAACTTTGACTTTGCGGCTCTCACTCGTAAAATGGATACTATGAGCTACAAAATTGCTAAACTTCAAGGCTACATTTACGACCATCTGGAAGTGGATGAAAATGGCGCAGCTCGCGTTATCCTGAGTCAGGAAATCTTAAAACGATTCAATGTCACCGATGCTGAAACTGCAGCCATTGTCGGTGCACCTGGACGTATTGACAGTGTGAGTCTCTGGGGAATTTTTGTGGAACAGGCTGATGGCCACTACCGCGTTCGCTTACGCAGTAAAATCCATCCTATCAATGAAATCGCCAAGGAACATGATGGTGGAGGTCACCCTCTAGCAAGCGGTGCTAATTCCTATAGCCTAGAGGAAAACGAAATCATCTACCAAAAGTTAAAAAA
>NZ_JANCPG010000018.1:0-38116 GCF_024295905.1 Streptococcus sp. CF7_Ac1-12
CAACACCAGCGCCGAAAGAAGAGACTCCAGCAACACCAGAGCCAAAAGCGGAAGAGCCATCGACACCGGCACCGAAAGAAGAGACTCCAGCAACACCAGCGCCAAAAGCGGAAGAGCCAGTAACTCCAGAACCGAAAACTGAAGAAGAAAAGTTATTAGAGGAAACTAAACAGGATAGCATAAGAGAAAATATTGATGCAGTTGTTAATATTAAACTAGCGGAAATTGAAAAGATTGAAAATCCAGATGAAAAAGAAAAATTAAAAGAAAAATTATATGAGTTAAGAAAGAATGCAGTAGATGACATTAAAAATGCTAAAGATGAAGAAGAGGCATTAATACTTACAGAAAAACATCAAAATATAATTAATTCTCTTGAAATATCTGGTGAAAAATATACAAAACCAAATTTTGATAAAGATAATTTATCAAATGGACGTAATGATGGAACTACGATTGAAGGTGGTAGTACAGCAATAGGACATGGTTCAGGAGAAGCACCTTCAGGAGCAACGCAACCAGCCTCAGCAGAAGGGACAGATAACTCATCAGCACCAACAGCACAACCACAACCAGAAACAACATCATCAGGGACTTCAAGTTTTAGAAATGCTCCATCAGTTCAAGCAAGAGCAAGAAGAGTAGCACGTTCAACATCAGAACCAGATGGAACTGTAAATATTAGCTATAACTTCGCTGGAATGCCAGATATTCATGGTTTCCTATCTGACCCAGGAGAAGATAACACTGTTACAATTCCTGCTGGAACGAGTGAAGCACAGGCAAAAGAATTAGTAAAAGAAAAAATTCAAGCCAAGATAAAAGACCTAGCTGCTAGAGGGTATTATGTGAAAAATGACATTATTTTTGAACAAGATACTACTGTGAAAAATTATAACTACGTTGTCACATTCACTAAGGAGGCTACAGGAACTTCAGGTTTCAGAATGGCTCCAGCAGTTCAACCACGCGCTAGCAGAAATCGTAGAAGTCTAGAACAGCCAGCTCCTCAAAAGGTCAAAGTAAATGTATTTTATAACTTTGATAAAATGAAAGATATTGCAGGTTTTCTGGGAGATATCAATGGAACTCCTCTTGAAATCGCGGAAGGTTCAACAGATGATCAAGTAAAAGCAGCAGTCAAGAACCAAGTTGATGCCAAGAAAGAGGAATTACGTAAACGTGGTTATACTGTTAAAGAAGACTATCTCTCTAAAAATAATGGAAAAGATTATAACTACGTTGTCACATTCACTAAGGAGGCTACAGGAACTTCAGGTTTCAGAATGGCTCCAGCAGTTCAACCGCGCGCTAGCAGAAATCGTAGAAGTCTAGAACAGCCAGCTCCTCAAAAGGTCAAAGTAAATGTATTTTATAACTTTGATAAAATGAAAGATATTGCAGGTTTCCTAGGAGATATCAATGGAACTTCTCTTGAAATCGCGGAGGGTTTATCAACTGAACAGGTGAAAGCAGCGGTCAAGAGCCAAGTTGATGCTAAGAAAGAAGAGTTGAGCAAACGTGGCTATACTTTCAAAGAGGACTATGTCTATCAAGCTAATGGGAAAGATTATAACTACGTTGTAACATTTTCAAAAGCAACTAAATAATTTTCATTCCATAGGGAGTGAAATGTGAGCAGAGAGAGCGATAGGCTCTCTTTGTTTTATCTAGTAGCAAGTTTCTTAAAGACAAAAGGCCAATAAGAGATTATAATAAATAGAGTAGGTATTTATTCTAAGAAAAATAAAAAAAGAGAGCAGTTAAAGTATGAAAATTTTAATTGTAGAAGATGAAGAGATGATCCGTGAGGGGGTCAGTGACTATTTGACGGATTGCGGTTACGAAACTATTGAGGCGGCAGACGGTCAAGAAGCCTTAGAAAAATTTTCCAACTATGAAGTAGCCTTGGTTTTACTGGATATCCAGATGCCCAAGCTCAATGGTCTAGAAGTCCTATCTGAGATTCGTAAAATCAGTCAGGTTCCTGTCTTGATGCTGACCGCTTTTCAGGATGAGGAATACAAGATGAGTGCTTTTGCTTCTCTGGCAGATGGCTATCTGGAAAAACCTTTTTCTCTGTCCCTCTTAAAAGTGAGGGTAGACGCGATTTTCAAGCGCTATTATGATACGGGACGAATCTTCTCCTATAAGGATACCAAGGTGGACTTTGAGAGCTACAGTGCCAGCCTAGCAGGTCAAGAAGTGGCTGTTAATGCTAAAGAGTTGGAAATTTTGGACTATCTGGTGAAAAATGAAGGAAGGGCATTGACTCGATCTCAGATAATCGATGCCGTATGGAAAGCGACAGATGAGGTTCCCTTTGACCGTGTCATTGATGTTTATATCAAGGAACTGCGGAAAAAGCTAGACTTGGATTGCATCCTCACTGTGCGCAATGTTGGTTATAAATTGGAGCGAAAATGAAACGAACAGGTTTATTTACAAAGATATTTATCTATACCTTCTCGATATTTAGTGTTCTGGTTATCTGCCTTCATTTGGCTATTTATTTTCTTTTTCCTTCGACTTATCTGAGTCATCGTCAGGAAACCATTGGTCAGAAAGCGACAGCCATTGCCCAGTCCCTAGAAGGTAAGGATAGGCAGAATATCGAGCAAGTCTTAGACTTGTATTCTCAGACTAGTGATATCAAGGGGACCGTCAAGGGCGAGATGACCGAGGACAAGTTAGAAGTAAAGGACAGCCTTCCTCTGGATACAGATCGCCAGACAACCTCTCTTTTTATCGAGGAGCGCGAGGTGAAAACGCAGGACGGTGGTACCATGACTCTCCAGTTTTTAGCGTCCATGGATTTGCAAAAGGAAGCAGAGCAAATCAGTCTCCAGTTTCTTCCCTATACCTTGCTGGCATCCTTTCTGATTTCCCTTTTGGTAGCCTATATCTATGCTCGGACCATTGTTGCCCCGATTTTGGAAATCAAGCGAGTAACTCGTAGAATGATGGAACTGGATGCCCAAGTGCGATTGCACGTGGATTCTAGGGATGAGATTGGTGATCTCAAGGAACAAATCAATAGCCTCTACCAGCATCTTTTGACTGTCATTGCGGACTTGCATGACAAGAATGAAGCTATTCTCCAGCTGGAAAAGATGAAGGTCGAATTCCTACGAGGGGCTTCCCATGAACTGAAAACACCCTTAGCTAGTTTGAAAATCCTGATTGAAAACATGAAAGAAAATATCGGTCGTTATAAGGATAGAGACCGCTATCTGGGAGTAGCCTTAGGAATTGTGGATGAGCTCAATCACCACGTTCTCCAGATACTTTCTCTCTCTTCTGTGCAGGAATTGCGAGATGATAGGGAAATAATAGATCTCCTCCAGATGACGCAAAGTCTAGTTCAAGATTATTCTTTGCTAGCAAAGGAGAGAGAACTTCAGATTGACAATAGTTTGAACCACCAGCAGGCTTATCTAAATCCATCTGTGATGAAATTAATCCTGTCTAATCTCATCAGCAATGCTATCAAGCACTCCATTCCAGGCGGCTTGGTCCGCATCGGAGAGAGAGAAGGGGAACTTTTTATCGAGAATAGCTGTAGTCCTGAAGAACAAGAAAAACTGGCTCAGTCTTTTTCTGATAATGCTAGTCGCAAGGCCAAGGGTTCTGGGATGGGGCTCTTTGTGGTCAAAAGTCTATTAGAACATGAAAAATTACCTTATCGTTTTGAGATGCAGGAGAATCGTTTGACTTTCTTTATAGCTTTTCCAAAAGTCGCTCAAGACTAGGGATGGAAAGGGTTTACATAGATGAAGCTAGAAGAAATTCAATCGAAACTGCGGGAAAAACTAGATTTTTTTGTCAAAAAGTGATAAAATGAACAATGTAAATGGGATGACCCATAAAAATATACAGGAGGCCTGATAAAATGGCAATCGTTTCAGCAGAAAAATTTGTCCAAGCAGCTCGTGACAACGGTTATGCAGTTGGTGGATTTAACACAAACAACCTTGAGTGGACTCAAGCTATCTTGCGCGCAGCAGAAGCTAAAAAAGCTCCAGTTTTGATCCAAACTTCAATGGGTGCTGCTAAATACATGGGTGGTTACAAAGTTGCTCGCAACTTGATCGCTAACCTTGTTGAATCAATGGGTATCACTGTACCAGTAGCTATCCACCTTGACCACGGTCACTACGAAGATGCACTTGAGTGTATCGAAGTTGGTTACACTTCAATCATGTTTGACGGTTCACACCTTCCAGTTGAAGAAAACCTTAAATTGGCTAAAGAAGTTGTTGAAAAAGCACACGCTAAAGGTATCTCAGTAGAAGCTGAAGTTGGTACTATCGGTGGTGAAGAAGACGGAATCATCGGTAAAGGTGAATTGGCTCCAATCGAAGACGCTAAAGCAATGGTTGCAACTGGTATTGACTTCTTGGCAGCTGGTATCGGTAACATCCACGGTCCTTACCCAGCAAACTGGGAAGGTCTTGACCTTGACCACTTGCAAAAATTGACAGAAGCTCTTCCAGGATTCCCAATCGTATTGCACGGTGGATCAGGTATTCCTGATGAGCAAATCCAAGCAGCTATCAAACTTGGTGTTGCGAAAGTTAACGTTAACACTGAATGCCAAATCGCATTCGCTAACGCAACTCGTAAATTTGCTCGTGACTACGAAGCAAACGAAGCAGAATACGACAAGAAAAAACTCTTCGACCCACGTAAATTCTTGGCTGACGGTGTAAAAGCTATCCAAGCATCAGTTGAAGAACGTATCGACGTATTCGGTTCAGAAGGTAAAGCTTAATCTGGTTGAACAATACAGATGAAACCTACCCATTGGGTGGGTTTTTTGGTGTGGGAATATATTGTAGAAGAACCAATCTTAAGTTGCTAAAAGATTCTATTTTTTGTACAATAATGCTATGAAAAAACTAAAACAATGTAGTCTTGCCTTTCTTAGTTTCATTCTTTTGTTTCTAGCGGCTACATTCATCTTTCACCGTATCAGTTTGGAAAAAGAACAAGCCTCACTGACACCTATGGGACAACAAGTTCTCGTCGATGGACATCAAATAAATGTTTACGTTGAAGGGAATGGTCCTGAGACTATAGTAGTTCTCTCAGGTGCTAGTATTGCTTCTCCTATATTGGACTTTAAAGAAGTATCGGAATCCTTATCGAAACGGTATAAGGTAGTCATCGTGGAGCGAGCAGGATATGGTTATAGTGATGATAACAATCATTCAAGAGATGTGATGGAGGTTTTGTCTGAGACACGTCAAGCTCTTTCACAAGCAAATGTCAAAGGTCCTTTTATCATTTTGTCTCATTCCATGGCTAGTCTTGAGAGTTTAGCTTGGCAGGAAAAATATCCTGATGAAGTGAAAACCTTGGTTGGGTTAGATTGGGCACTGCCATCTAGTTATGAGAATTTAAAGCAAAATCAGGCCTTAATCACTGTGGCATTTTGGAGTAGCAAGATTGGCTTATTACGCTACTTCCCTGAGTCCTTTTATATAAAAAATCCAACTCTGATCGAAAGTGAACGAAAACAATATAAACTTCTAGCTTATAAGCAGTTGATGTCACAAGCTATGCTTCATGAATCCCAAACGGTAAAGGAAAATGCCAAGAAAGTTCCCTCAAGCATCAATCTGAAAATTCCCACCTTACTACTGGTGTCTAACGGTCAAGGCACTAATTTTGGTCAATCAGAATGGCAGCATTTTGCAGAGGAATTTGTGAGTGACCAGCCTAATGTGAAAGTCATATATATGGATGTACCACACGACCTTTATCATTATCAAAGCGATGCTATTGTTTCTCGCATTAAAGAATTTTTAGAGAATAATTGAGGGCTTAAAAATCCAATGAGACTGATGATAATAATTGAAAGGTAATGACTTATGAATAATTCTTATATTTTACTTAGACATGCTCAATCAAGATTTTCAAGTGATGATTTTAATAGAACTTTGTCAGAAAAAGGATTTTCATCTCTTGACCAGTTAGAGTTTTTGAATTCTTTTAATATTGATTATTATTTTTCTAGTCCTTATAAACGAGCATTTGAAACGATTAATAGTTCGCCAATTCAATTTGATAAAATAGTTCTTGATAATCGGTTACGAGAGCGAAAATTATCTTCAACCTTTATAAAAGATTCTGAGTTTGAAGACAGTATTAAATATTTATGGCAAAATCCCAGTGAATCTCTTTCAGAAGGGGAATCAAATCAAGATGCACTAGCTAGAGTACTAAATTTCTTAATGGAATTGGAAGAGAGATACTCAGAAAAAACGATTTTACTTAGTTCACACGGGAATTTGATAGGAATACTACTACATCACTTTGATTCCAGTTTTGATTATGAAAAATGGGAGCAGATGACCTTTCCAGATTGTTTTCTAATTGATAGAAATGGGATTGTGAAAAGAATTATGAAAGATTAGTTCTTTGATTAATAGTGAATCATATAGATCAAAATAGTTTGCTTTTTATAATTAGTAGCCTGCCCCTAAGTGCAGGTTTTTTGATGTTTTCAGAAAACTATTAAGCCATGATTTTTGATTAAAAATATCACTTTAAGAGAGAAATCTCAAATTTCATAAATTTTAGGCAAACGCTTGCATTCTGTTTTTTATTGGACTATAATAGGTTGGTATAAAGCCTTCTGTAATAATAGAATTGAGAAGGTGTAGAAAGTAAGGATTTAGAATATTTGTAGTCAAAAGACAATGTTGCTATTCCTTACATAGGGAGATAGATATGGCAATGATAGAAGTGGAACATCTTCAGAAAAATTTTGTGAAGACTGTTAAGGAACCGGGCTTGAAGGGGGCTTTGCGCTCCTTTATTCATCCTGAAAAGCAGACCTTTGAAGCGGTCAAGGATTTGACCTTTGAGGTCCCAAAAGGACAAATTTTAGGATTTATCGGGGCCAATGGTGCTGGGAAGTCGACAACCATTAAAATGCTGACTGGGATTTTGAAACCGACATCTGGTTTTTGTCGGATTAACGGCAAGATTCCTCAGGATAATCGTCAAGATTATGTCAAGGATATTGGAGTGGTTTTTGGACAACGCACCCAGCTATGGTGGGATTTGGCCCTGCAAGAGACCTACACGGTTTTAAAAGAGATTTATGATGTGCCAGACTCGCTCTTTCATAAGCGCATGGACTTTTTGAATGAAGTCTTGGATTTGAAGGACTTTATCAAGGATCCTGTGAGAACTCTTTCGCTGGGACAACGGATGCGGGCGGATATTGCAGCTTCCTTGCTTCACAATCCTAAAGTTCTCTTTTTAGATGAACCGACCATTGGTTTGGACGTTTCGGTCAAGGACAATATTCGTCGAGCTATCACCCAAATCAATCAAGAGGAAGAAACAACCATTCTCTTGACAACTCATGACCTGAGCGATATTGAGCAACTCTGTGATCGGATCTTTATGATTGATAAGGGGCAGGAGATTTTTGATGGAACGGTGAGCCAACTCAAGGAGACCTTTGGCAAGATGAAGACTCTCTCCTTTGAACTGCTACCAGGTCAAAGTCATCTCGCTTCTCACTATGAAGGCCTGCCTGATATGAGCATTGATAGACAAGGAAATAGCCTCAACATTGAATTCGATAGTTCACGCTACCAGTCAGCTGACATTATCAAGCAAACCCTGTCTGATTTTGAAATCCGCGACTTGAAGATGATGGATACGGATATCGAGGACATTATACGTCGCTTCTACCGAAAGGAGCTCTAAGATGGCCAAATTGTGGAGACGTTATAAACCCTTTATTAATGCAGGGATTCAGGAGCTGATTACCTATCGAGTCAACTTTATTCTCTATCGGATTGGCGATGTCATGGGTGCTTTTGTGGCTTTTTATCTCTGGAAGGCTGTATTTGATTCTTCGCAAGAGTCCTTGATTCAGGGCTTTAGTATGGCAGATATCACCCTCTACATCATTATGAGTTTTGTGACCAATCTTCTGACTAGATCCGATTCGTCCTTTATGATTGGGGAGGAGGTCAAGGATGGCTCTATTATCATGCGCTTGTTGAGACCAGTGCATTTTGCAGCCTCCTATCTTTTCACTGAGCTTGGTTCCAAGTGGTTGATTTTTATCAGCGTTGGACTGCCATTTTTAAGTGTCATTGTTTTGATGAAAATCGTATCTGGGCAAGGGATGGTAGAAGTGCTGGGATTAACTGTCCTTTATCTTTTTAGCTTAACGCTAGCCTACCTGATCAACTTTTTCTTTAATATCTGCTTTGGTTTTTCTGCCTTTGTATTTAAAAATCTTTGGGGTTCCAATCTACTCAAGACTTCCATAGTGGCCTTTATGTCTGGAAGTTTGATTCCCTTGGCTTTCTTTCCAAAGGTTGTTTCAGATATTCTGTCCTTCCTGCCTTTTTCATCCTTGATTTACACTCCGGTCATGATTATCGTTGGGAAATACGATACCAATCAGATTCTTCAGGCGCTCGCTTTGCAGTTTTTCTGGCTCTTAGTGATGGTGGGCTTGTCTCAGTTGATTTGGAAACGAGTCCAGTCCTTTATTACCATTCAAGGAGGTTAGTATGAAAAAATATCAACGCATGCATCTGATTTTTATCAGACAATACATCAAGCAAATCATGGAATACAAGGTGGATTTTGTAGTTGGTGTTCTGGGAGTATTTCTGACTCAAGGCTTGAATCTCTTGTTTCTTAATGTACTCTTTCAACACATCCCTTCGCTAGAAGGTTGGACCTTTCAAGAGATTGCCTTTATCTATGGATTTTCCTTAATTCCAAAGGGATTAGATCATCTCTTTTTTGACAATCTCTGGGCTTTAGGTCAACGACTAGTTCGAAAAGGGGAGTTTGACAAGTATCTGACTCGTCCTATCAATCCTCTCTTTCACATCCTCGTTGAGACCTTTCAGATTGATGCCTTGGGTGAACTTTTGGTCGGTGGAATCTTACTAGCGACAACGGTGACTAGCATTACTTGGACTCTTTCAAAATTCCTGATTTTCCTAGTCTGTATTCCTTTTGCGACCTTGATCTATACTTCCTTGAAAATAGCGACTGCCAGTATCGCTTTTTGGACCAAGCAGTCAGGAGCAATGATTTACATCTTCTATATGTTCAATGACTTTGCCAAGTACCCGATTTCGATTTACAATTCGCTCCTTCGATGGTTGATTAGCTTTATCGTGCCATTTGCCTTTACGGCCTATTATCCTGCTAGCTATTTCTTACAGGACAAGGATGTGTTCTTTAACATCGGAGGTTTGATGTTGATTTCCCTTGTCTTCTTTGTCATTTCCCTTAAACTTTGGGATAGGGGTTTAGATGCCTACGAAAGTGCGGGTTCTTAGCATAGATGTTATCAAAGCCTTGTCTCAGGACAGGCTTTTTTTAATAGAGATGAAAATTTCTTGACACCTATTCTCAGAGTGCTATACTGTATGTGTAATCGCCGATTTAGCTCAGTTGGTAGAGCAAGAGAGTCGTAAAGTCTAGGTCACAGGTGAACATATGACTGAGGATTTGAAAAGTTAGATATGTAGAAGATAACCGTTAAGTCTTATTCTTAGCGGTTATTTATATTGTTTAATAGCGCTGATATTTCATCAATGATATTTGACTTTGTGATGTTGCTAGTGCTTTAATTTGATTGCTACTATTTTTGATGGTGTGAATGTTCTGATAATGTACCCCAGCTAACTACGAAAGTTTTTGACTCTATATTTTTAATGTGTGTTAAAAAAAAAATTAATGCATGTTAATTTTTCTTGACTTAAATTTTTTTAATTGATATACTATTTTTCAGAGAGCTAACAATTATATATAAATGTACTACTCTATTTCCTAGATGATACTTAGTAAAACTTTTTATAACAAAGGCTAGCAAAGTTAAAGTTTTCTATCTATTGGAAGTTAAATAAATATGTAAGGAATTAAAATGAAAAAAAGTACAGTATTGTCATTAACCACAGCTGCAGTTATTTTAGCAGCATATGTCCCTAATGAGGTAATCCTAGCAGATACACCTAGTTCTGAAGATACTTTAAATATCTCTGATAAAGAAAAAGTAGTAGTAGAGAAGGAAACAGAGAATAAAGAGAGAGATGAAAATATTCATAATGCTATAGAAACTTCAAAGGATATTGAAGAGAAGAAAACAACGGTTATTGAGGAAAAAGAAGTTGTTAGTAAAGAATCTGTGATAGATAACAAAACTAGCAATGAAGAAAAAATCAAAGAAGAAAATTCCAATCAATCCCAAGAAGATAAAGCGGACTCGTCTGCAAGGAAAGACCCAGAAAGTCCCAAAAAAGAGGATAAACTTGTCTATATTGCTGAATTTAAAGATAAAGAATCTGGAGAAAAAGCAATCAAGGAATTATCAAATCTTAAGGATACAAAAGTTTTATATACTTATGATACGGTTTTTAATGGTGTTGCAATAGAAACAACTCCAGATAATCTGGACAAAATTAAACTAATAGAAGGTATTTCATCGATTGAACGATCACAAAAAGTCCAACCAATGATGAATCATGCTAGAAAGGAAATTGGAGTTGAAGAGGCAATTGATTACCTAAAGTCTATCAATGCTCCATTTGGTAAAAATTTTGATGGTCGGGGTATGGTCATTTCAAATATCGATACCGGGACAGATTATAGGCATAAGGCCATGAGGATTGATGATGATGCTAAAGGCTCAATGAGATTCAAAAAAGAAGACTTAAAAGGTACTGATAAAAATTTCTGGTTGAGTGATAAAATCCCTCATGCTTTCAATTATTATAATGGTGGTAAAATTACTGTAGAAAAAGCTGATGATGGAAGCGATTATTTTGATCCACATGGGATGCATATTGCAGGGATTCTTGCGGGAAATGATACTGAAAAAGATATTAAAAACTTTAACGGAATAGATGGAATTGCTCCTAATGCACAGATCTTCTCTTATAAAATGTACTCTGACGCAGGATCTGGCTTCGCAGGAGATGAAACAATGTTTCATGCTATTGAAGATTCCATCAAACACAACGTTGATGTTGTTTCGGTATCATCTGGTTTTACAGGAACAGGTCTTGTAGGTGAGAAATATTGGGAAGCTATTAGAGCGTTAAGAAAAGCAGGCATTCCAATGGTTGTAGCTACGGGTAACTATGCGACTTCTGCTTCAAGTTCTTCATGGGATTTAGTAGCAAATAATAATCTGAAAATGACCGACACTGGAAATGTAACGCGAACTGCAGCACATGAAGATGCGATAGCGGTCGCATCTGCTAAAAATCAAACAGTTGAGTTTGATAAAGTCAACATAGGTGGAGAAAGTTTTAAATACAGAAATATAGGGGCCTTTTTCGATAAGAATAAAATCACAACAAATGAAGATGGTTCAAAAGCTCCTGATAAATTGAAATTTGTATATATAGGCAAAGGTCAAGATCAAGATTTGATAGGATTGGATCTTAAGGGCAAAATTGCAGTAATGGATAGAATTTATACCAAGGATTTAAAAGATGCTTTTAAAAGAGCTACGGATAAGGGCGCACGTGGCATTATGGTTGTAAATACTGTCAATTACTACAATAGAGATAATTGGACAGAGCTTCCAGCTATGGGATATGAGGAGGATGAAGGAACTACTAGTCAAGTATTTTCAATTTCAGGAGATGATGGTGTAAAGCTATGGAACATGATTAGTCCTGATAAAAAAACTGAAGTTAAAAGAAATAATAAGGAAGATTTCAAAGATAAATTGGAGCAATACTATCCAATCGATATGGCAAGCTATAATTCTAATAAACCGAATGTAGGTGACGAAAAAGAGATTGACTTTAAGTTTGCACCTGACACAGACAAAGAATTGTATAAAGAAGATGTCATAGTTCCAGCAGGATCTACATCTTGGGGACCGAGAACAGATTTGCTTTTAAAGCCTGATGTCTCAGCGCCAGGTAAAAATATTAAATCCACTCTCAATGTCATTAATGGGAAATCAACTTATGGCTATATGTCAGGAACTAGTATGGCAACTCCAATCGTGGCAGCTTCTACTGTTTTGATCAGACCAAAGTTAAAGGAAATGCTTGAAAGACCTGTATTGAAAAATCTTGAGGGAGATGACAAAATAGACCTTACGAGTCTTACAAAAATAGCCCTACAAAATACTGCAAGACCTATGATGGATGCGACTTCTTGGAAAGAAAAAAGCCAATACTTTGCATCACCTAGACAGCAGGGAGCAGGTCTAATTAATGTGGCCAATGCTTTGAGAAATGAAGTCGTAGCGACTTTCAAAAACAAGGATTCTAAAGGTTTGGTAAACTCTTATGGTTCTATTTCTCTTAAAGAAATAAAAGGAGATAAAAAATACTTTACAATTAAGCTTCACAATACATCAAACAGACCTTTGACCTTTAAAGTTTCAGCATCAGCTATAACTACAGATTCTCTAACTGATAGACTAAAACTGGATGAAACATATAAAGACGAAAAATCCCCAGATGGGAAGCAAATTGTTCCAGAAATTCACCCAGAAAAAATCAAAGGAGCAAATATCACATTTGAGCATGACACTTTCACTATAAGCCCAAACTCTAGCTTTGATTTAAATGCGGTTATAAACGTTGGAGAGGCTAAAAATAAAAATAAATTTGTAGAATCATTTATTCATTTTGAGTCAGTGGAAGAAATGGAAGCTCTAAACTCCAACGGGAAGAAAACAAATTTCCAACCTTCTTTATCGATGCCTCTAATGGGATTTGCTGGGGATTGGAATAAAGAACCAATCCTTGATAAATGGGCCTGGGAAGAAGGATCAAAATCAAAAACAATGGAAGGTTATGATGATGATGGTAAACCAAAAATTCCAGGAACCTTAAATAAGGGAATTGGTGGAGAACATGGTATAGATAAATTTAACCCAGCAGGAGTTATACAAAATAGAAAAGATAAAAATACAACATCTCTAGATCAAAATCCAGAATTATTTGCTTTCAATAACGAAGGGATCAACGCACCATCATCAAGTGGTTCTAACATTGCTAAAATTTATCCTTTAGATTCAAATGGAAATCCTCAAGATGCTCAACTTGAGAGAGGATTAACACCTTCTCCACTTGTATTAAGAAGTGCAGAAGAAGGAATGATTTCAATAGTAAATACAAATAAAGAGGGAGAAAATCAAATAGACTTAAAAGTCATTTCGAGAGAACACTTTATTAAAGGAATTTTAAACTCTAAGAGAAATGATGCAAAGGGAATCAAATCTTCTAAACTAAAAGTTTGGGGTGATTTGAAGTGGGATGGACTCATCTATAACCCTAGAGGTCGAGAAGAAAATGCACCAGAAAGTAAGGATAACCAAGATCCTGCTACTAAGATAAGAGGTCAATTTGAACCGATTGCGGAAGGTCAATATTTCTATAAATTTAAATATAGATTAACTAAAGATTATCCATGGCAGGTTTCCTATATTCCTGTAAAAATTGATAACACAGCCCCTAAGATTGTTTCGGTTGATTTTTCAAATCCTGAAAAAATTAAGTTGATTACAAAGGATACTTATCATAAGGTAAAAGATCAGTATAAGAATGAAACGCTATTTGCGAGAGATCAAAAAGAACATCCTGAAAAATTTGACGAGATTGCAAACGAAGTTTGGTATGCTGGCGCCGCTCTTGTTAATGAAGATGGAGAGGTTGAGAAAAATCTTGAAGTAACTTATGCAGGTGAGGGTCAAGGAAGAAATAGAAAACTTGACAAAGACGGAAATACCATTTATGAAATTAATGGTGCAGGAGATTTAAGAGGAAAAATCATTGAAGTCATTGCATTAGATGGCTCTAGCAATTTCACAAAGATTCATAGAATTAAATTTGATGATCATGCTGATGAAAAGGGGATGATTTCCTACTATCTAGTAGATCCTGATCAAGATTCATCTAACTACCAAAAGCTTGGCGAGATTGCCGAATCTAAATTTAAAAATTTAGAAAATAGAAAAGAGGATAGTCTTAAAAAAGATACAACTGAGGAAGAAAATCATCAAGACAATGAAGAGTCTATCGAAGAAAAATCTAGCTTGACTATTCATAAAACTATTTCAACAATTAGAGATTTTGAAAGCAAAGACTTAAAGAAACTCATTAAAAAGAAATTTAGAGAAGTTGATGACTTTACAAGTGAAACTGGTAAGAGAACAGAGGAATACGATTATAAATACGATGATAAGGGAAATATCATTGCTTATGACGATGGTAGCGCCTTAGAATATGAAACTGAAAAACTTGACGAAATCAAATCAAAAATTTATGGTGTTCTAAGCCCGTCTAAAGATGGACACTTTGAAATTCTTGGAAAAATCAGTAATGTTTCTAAAAATGCCAAGGTATATTATGGCAATAACTATAAATCTATAGAAATCAAAACGACTAAGTATGATTCCCACTCAAAAACGATGACATTTGATTTATACGCTAATATTAATGATATTGTGGATGGATTAGCTTTTGCAGGAGATATGAGATTCTTTGTTAAAGATGATGATCAGATAAAAGCTGAAACTAAAATTAGAATGCCTGATAAAAATAAGGAAACTAAAGCAGAATATCCGTATGCATCAAGTTATGGGAATGTAATAGAATTAGGAGAAGGAGATCTTTCAAAAAACAAACCAAACAATTTAACGGAAATGGAATCTGGTAAAATCTATTCTGATTCAGAAAAACAACAATATCTGTTAAAAGACAACATCATTCTAAGAAAAGGCTATGCACTAAAAGTGACTACCTATAATCCTGGAAAAACGGATATGTTAGAAGGAAATGGAGTCTATAGCAAGGAAGATATAGCAAAAATACAAAAGACCAATCCTAATCTAAGAGTCCTTTCAGAAAAAATAATTTATACTGATAGTAGAAATGTTGAAGATGGAAGAAGTACTCAAGCTGTATTAATGTCGGCTTTGGACGGCTTTAACATTGTAAGATATCAAGTGTTTACCTTTAAAATGAATGATAAAGGGGAGGCAATCGATAAAGATGGAAATCTTGTAACAGATCCTTCTAAACTTGTATTATTTGGTAAGGATGGTAAAGAGTACACTGGGGAGGATAAATCCAATATAGAAGCTATAAAAGAAGATGGTTCTACGTTATTTATTGATGCAAAACCAGTAAACCTTTCAATGGACAAGAACTACTTTAATCCATCTAAATCTAATAAAATTTATGTACGAAATCCAGAATTTTATTTAAGAGGTAAGATTTCTGATAAGGGTGGTTTTAACTGGGAGTTGAGAGTTAATGAATCGGTTGTAGATAATTATTTAATCTACGGAGATTTACACATTGATAACACTAGAGATTTTAACATTAAGCTTAATGTTAAAGACGGTGACATCATGGACTGGGGAATGAAAGACTATAAAGCAAACGGATTCCCAGATAAGGTAACAGATATGGATGGAAATGTTTATCTTCAAACTGGCTATAGCGATTTGAATGCGAAAGCGGTTGGAGTACACTATCAATTTTTATATGATAATGTTAAACCAGAAGTAAACATTGATCCTAAGGGAAATACTAGTATTGAATATGCTGATGGAAAATCTGTAGTCTTTAACATCAATGATAAAAGAAATAATGGATTCGATGGTGAGATTCAAGACAAACATATTTATGTAAATGGAAAAGAATACAAATCATTTGATGATATTAAACAACTAACAGATAAGACACTAAACATTAAGATTCTTGTAAAAGATTTTGCAAGAAATACAACTGTAAAAGAATTCATTTTAAACAAAGATACGGGAGAGGTGAGCGAACTAAAACCTCAGATGGTAACTGTGACCATTCAAAATGGAAAAGAAATGAGTTCAACGATAGTGTCGGAAGAAGATTTCATTTTACCTGTCTATAAGGGTGAATTAGAAAAAGGCTATCAATTTGATGGCTGGGAAATTTCTGGTGTCGAAGGGAAAAAAGATGCAGGTTATGTTATTAATGTGTCAAAAGATACCCTTATAAAACCTCTATTCAAGAAAATAGAGGAGAAAAAGGAGGAGGAAAATAAACCTACTTTTGATGAATCGAAAAAGAAAGATAACAAACAGGTAAGCCATAGCCAATTAAATCAAAGTCATAGAAAAGAGGACTTACAAAGAGCAAATCATTCACACAAATCTGATTCAACTAAGGATGTCACAGCTACAGTTCCTGTACAAGTAAATTATAGTCAATTAGACGAAAGTCAAAAATCTGATTCAACTAAGGATGTTACAGCTACAGTTCCTGATAAAAATGATAAAAACTTTGAAAATAAGAAGGGAGTTTATCTTAATGAACCAGAGACTATAGCTAATAAACATACCAATATCGATAGTAAATCGGATACTAACAATTCTGATAGATTGCCAAAAACCGGAACAGTTAGAGAAGGTTTTACACCATTCATTGCTGGAATAATGTTTACTGTAGGTGTATTTCTTGGATTGAAGAAAAAAGATTAAGATGAAGACAAAAGCTATAGATGAAAAAATGGTTTATGTACTGAGATGAGATAATTTTAAGGAATTAAGTAGCGTTTGGTTGCTTAATTCCTTTTTATTTGGAAGATAGTTTTCCCCTGTTTCCTTATTTTATCTTAACTATTCAACCACTTAGACCGAGATAGAGACCAGATAGGCAACAGAGCTTGTTCTTGAAACTGGGCTCTGCTATAATGATTTGTGTAAAGGACGTGAGGGGGGCAGTATTAGACAACTCAAGTTCCTAAAAAAGAAATTGGAGATCAAAATGAAAAAATTATTGGGGATTGTATTTTTAGTAGCAGCAGCGATAGTATTGTATTTTGCTTCTGTTGGATGGCCAAGTTTGAATGTTAACCTTTGGTCATTGATTCCAGTAGGCTTGTTCCTCTTTTTCACTCTAGAGAATCTTTTGAAAAAAGACTACAAGGCTAGTCTGATGTGTTTGATTATTGCCTTTATTATTGCCAATGCAATTTTGGAACTTTTGCCAATTTCAAGTGGTTTGGTAATTGGAGCAGGTGTTCTAGCTTGCATTGGTATTGGATTTATCTTTCCTGATAAAGAAGGAAAATAATACTCTTCGAAAATCTCTTCAAACTAAGTCAGCTTCGCCTTGCCGTACTCGAGTACTGTCTGTGGCTAGCTTCCTAGTTTTCTTTTTGATTTTCATTGAGTATAAGAATTATTAAAAAAGATATAAAGAAAAAACACTTCAATCACTGTATTTAGTTTGATTGAGGTGTTTTCGATTTAGTTTTTTATTTCTGAGCCATCAATTCAACAATCATCTCGATATACATGACAAGGGTCACTAAGAATCCTGCACGCCAGAAGAATTTGATGAATTTAGGATAGTAAAAGCTGCGTTTTTTCAGAAGGAAGAAAAAAACGAGAATAATGGCTAGGAGTGAGAGGGCTAGGCCTAGTCTAGGGAGGAAATTATGGGTAAAGGTTTTAGCTGTGATTAGGTAATACTCAAATACCAAGACTGGAAAAGCCAAATCCGCAAAGTTTCGTCCTAGTTTTTTTAATCTAAAAAGTTTGGTTATGATAATGCAGACTACTAAAGTCAGTATCAATAATAAAATAGATGCTAATTTCATTAAAATCATATCCATATTGTATCATAAAAAATCGCTAATGGAAACGAGAAACAGAGGAATTTATAGGAAAGTCAGGCTTTTGAGATTGTGGGTGATTTTTGTTATAATGAAAGTTATGAAATCTTATAATACCTTGAATGATTATTATCGAAAACTCTTTGGAGAAAAGACCTTTAAAGTCCCTATTGATGCGGGGTTTGACTGTCCCAATCGTGATGGAACGGTGGCTCATGGAGGCTGTACTTTTTGTACGGTTTCAGGTTCTGGAGATGCTATCGTAGCACCGGATGCGCCTATCCGTGAGCAATTTTATAAGGAAATTGACTTTATGCATCGTAAGTGGCCAGATGTGCAGAAGTATCTGGTTTATTTTCAAAATTTTACCAACACCCATGAAAAGGTGGAAGTCATTCGAGAGCGCTATGAGCAGGCTATCAATGAGCCAGGTGTAGTAGGAATCAATATCGGAACGCGCCCAGACTGTCTACCAGACGAAACCATTGAATATTTGGCTGAGTTATCGGAGCGCATGCATGTGACGGTTGAATTGGGCTTGCAGACCACTTATGAGGCAACCTCTGATCTGATTAACCGTGCCCACTCCTATGAATTGTACGTGGAGACGGTCAAGCGTTTGAGAAAATATCCCAAGATTGAGATTGTTTCTCATTTGATCAACGGACTTCCTGGTGAAACCCATGAGATGATGATTGAAAATGTCCGCCGTTGTATCACGGATAACGATATTCAAGGGATTAAACTGCACTTGCTTCACCTGATGACCAATACTCGTATGCAACGGGACTACCACGAGGGACGTTTGCAACTGATGAGTCAGGACGAATATGTCAAGGTCATCTGTGACCAACTGGAAATCATTCCCAAGCATATTGTCATCCATCGAATCACAGGAGATGCACCTAGGGATATGCTGATTGGGCCTATGTGGAGCCTCAATAAGTGGGAAGTGCTCAACAGCATTGAGATGGAGATGCGACGTCGTGGAAGTATTCAAGGATGCAAGGCTGTAAAACAGGAGTTTGAAAATGAAAAGACCACTTGAGATGGCACATGATTTTTTGGCTGAGGTAGTGACAAAAGAGGATATCGTAGTGGATGCGACCATGGGAAATGGTCATGACACGCTTTTTCTAGCCAAGCTAGCTAAGCAAGTCTATGCCTTTGATATTCAGGAGCAAGCCTTGGAAAAGACCCAAGAGCGTTTGAACCAAGCAGGAATGACAAATGCCCAGTTAATCTTGCAAGGTCATGAGACACTGGACCAGTTTGTGACAGAAGCCAAGGCAGGGATTTTCAATCTGGGCTATCTGCCGTCAGCTGATAAGTCTGTCATCACCCAACCTCAGACAACGATTGAAGCATTAGAAAAGCTGTGTCATTTGCTTGTCAAAGGGGGACGGATTGCTATCATGATCTACTATGGTCATGAAGGAGGCGACCTCGAGAGGGATGCTGTCTTGGATTTTGTCAGTCAGTTGAACCAACAAGAGTACACAGCTGCTATTTACCGAACTTTAAACCAAGTCAACAACCCACCATTTTTAGTAATGATTGAAAAATTAGAGAGATATAGACATGGATAAACAATACCTACGTGAAAAGCTGGATGCCATGCGCCAGAATTTTGTTGAGTCAACCCACCACGAACGAGCGGTGGGAGTGCTAGACCAAGCACACATGAGCAAAAAAATGCTTAAAATCAAGAAAAAATTAGTTGCTCTTGAGATGGAACGGTGCCAGAGAAAAATTGAGCACAAAGATTGTTCCAAGATTGATCAAAAAATCAAAGAGCAGAAGGAGATATTTGAATCCTGTTGTAAAAAAAATTAAGGAGGAAGTCCGTGGAATTACTGATTTACCTTATCCTATTTTTACTGGTCTTGATTGTCTCAAGTACAACCAATAAGCTCCTGCCCTTTTTGCCTCTCCCTTTGGTGCAGATTCTTTTGGGAATCGTGATTGGTCTTTTTTTACCCAATACCGACTTTCACCTCAATACGGAGTTGTTTTTGGCACTGGTTATCGGGCCCTTGCTTTTCCGAGAGTCGGAGGAAGCAGATATTACGGCTATTTTAAAACACTGGCGAATCATTGTTTATCTCATATTTCCAGTGATTTTCATCTCGACCCTGAGTTTGGGTGGCTTGTCCCATCTTCTTTGGCTCAGTCTTCCCTTGGCGGCTTGCTTGGCTGTTGGGGCGGCACTTGGCCCTACGGACTTGGTAGCCTTTGCCTCTCTTTCGGAGCGGTTTAGCTTTCCTAAGCGCGTGTCCAATATCCTTAAGGGTGAAGGACTCTTGAATGATGCTTCTGGCTTGGTTGCCTTTCAGGTAGCCTTGACAGTTTGGACAACTGGGGCCTTTTCCCTTGGGCAAGCGAGTAGTTCGCTCATCTTTTCAATCCTAGGCGGTTTTTTGATTGGCTTTTTAACAGCCATGACCAACCGTTTCCTCCATAGTTTCTTACTTAGTGTACGAGCAACGGATATTGCCAGCGAACTTTTATTAGAATTGAGTTTGCCCTTGGTAACCTTCTTCCTGGCAGAAGAAGTCCACGTTTCAGGGATTATTGCCGTTGTAGTTGCTGGGATTTTAAAGGCAAGCCGTTTTAAGAAAATTACGCTCCTTGAAGCCCAGGTGGATACGGTGACCGAGACGGTCTGGCATACAGTGAATTTTATGCTAAACGGTTCTGTCTTTGTGATTTTAGGGATGGAGTTGGAAATGATAGCAGAACCTATCTTGACCAATCCAATCTATAATCCCTTACTTTTATTGGTATCTCTTATAGCCCTTACCTTTGTCCTCTTTGCCATTCGTTTTGTCATGATCTATGGATACTATGCCTATAGGACTCGACGCCTCAAAAAAAAGTTAAATAAGTATATGAAGGATATGCTTCTCTTGACCTTCTCAGGTGTCAAGGGAACAGTGTCGATTGCTACGATTCTTCTGATACCAAGTGATTTAGAACAGGAATATCCTCTCTTGCTATTCCTTGTCGCAGGTGTGACGCTTGTAAGCTTTTTAACAGGTCTCTTGGTCTTGCCTCATCTTTCTGATGAACAGGAAGAAAGCAAGGACCATCTCATGCATATCGCTATTTTGAATGAGGTAACGCTAGAGTTGGAAAAAGAGTTGGAAGACACCAGAAATAAACTTCCTCTCTATGCGGCTATTGACAATTATCATGGACGTATTGAAAATCTGATCCTGAGTCAAGAAAATAAGGGGGCTCAAGAAGACTGGGAGGCCTTGAAGCTTCTTATCCTCAGTATTGAAAGTGATGGTTTAGAACAAGCCTACGAAGAAGGAAAGATGAGTGAGCGTGCTTATCGAGTCTACCAACGTTATTTGAAAAGCATGGAACAAGGTATCAATCGCAAGTTTGCTTCACGATTGACCTATTATTTCCTTGTTTCCTTGCGGATTTTACGTTTTCTCCTCCACGAAGTCTTTACTCTTGGCAAGACATTCCGCAGTTGGAAAAATGAAGAATCACAGAAACTCAGAGCTCTTGACTATGATCAAATTGCAGAGCTCTATCTAGAAAATACAGAGATGATTATCGAAAGTTTGGAGAACCTAAAAGGGGTTTATAAGAGTTCTTTGATCAGCTTCATGCAGGATTCTCGTCTTCGTGAAACAGCTATTATCACTAGTGGTGCCTTTGTCGAACGGGTTATCAATCGTGTTAAACCAAACAATATCGATGAGATGCTGAGAGGTTATTATCTGGAGCGCAAGATGATTTTTGAATATGAAGAAAAACGGTTAATTACGACCAAATATGCTAAGAAGTTACGACAAAATGTCAATAACTTAGAGAACTATTCCTTGAAGGAAGCTGCCAATACCCTACCTTATGATATGATGGAATTGGTAAGAAGAAATTAATCAAGATTATAAGTGAAGGAGTGTGACATGAAAAAGTGGTGGAAAGAGCTGATAGACAAGCCTTTATTAAAAGCCTTTTTGCATTATTATCAAGCATCAGATAGTGAGTTGACCAGTGTCGCAGTAGCCTACTATTGGTTGATCTCGATATTTCCCCTACTTTTGGTGGTGGTCAATATCCTCCCTTATTTTCAGATTCCAGTTTCCAATTTTTTAAAGGTTGTCAATGAATTTTTGCCCGATACCATGTATGATGTGGTGGCAAAGATTATTACAGAAGTGCTGACCCAACCTTCAACGGGCTTATTGAGTTTTGCGGTTTTGTCAGCCCTATGGACCTTTTCAAAATCCATGAATTTCCTACAGAAAGCCTTTAATAAAGCTTACGGAGTAGCTAAGAGTAGAGGTTTAATTTACCAGCAATTGATGAGTTTACTAGTCAGTTTTGGCTTGCAAATCCTTTTTGCCTTAGCTCTCTTTCTCAGTGTCTTTGGTCGCATGCTTCTCAACCTTATCAAAAGCTACTGGAAATCGGATAGTCCTCTCTTTGATTATCTGCAAGATCTAACAGGCCCCTTGGTCTATGCCTTGATTTTTGCAATCTTGGTCGTGCTCTACTATTTCCTGCCCAATGTTAAGGTACGACGGATTCGCTATGTGTTGCCAGGTAGTATCTTTGTCTTGTTGACCCTGGTCTTACTGCTCAATATATTTTCAGTCTATGTCAACAATTATGTCAATCACCTAGTGGACGTGCGCTTTTTCAGTTCCGTCGTCGTGGTGGTCATGATGTTTTGGTTTATTCTTATCGCTAAGATTTTAATTGTCGGTGCGGTTATCAATGCCAGTGTCCAGAGTTTGAAAGATCCGAGCTTTAGAAAAGACTAATTCCTTATCCACTACAAAACGCATACTATCAGGCTTTATAAAACCTTGATAATATGCGCTTTTTTGATTATGAAAATTAATAGATAAACATGGCATCGCCAAAACTAAAGAAGCGGTAGTGTTCTTGAATGGCATGGTGGTAGGCATCTAAGACTAATTCACGGCCTGCAAAGGCAGAAACCAACATAACCAGAGTTGATTTTGGCAGGTGGAAGTTGGTTGAGAAGGCATCCACGACCTGCCATTTATAGCCAGGTTTGATAAAGATATTGGTCCAGCCAGAATCTGCTTGGATTTGCCCCTCAAACTTGGAACCAATAGTCTCCAAGGTGCGGATAGAAGTGGTTCCGACAGCAATAACACGACCACCATTTTTCTTAACAGAGCGAAGAGTGGCAGCCGATTCTTCAGAAAGTTGGTAGAATTCTGAGTGCATTTCGTGTTCTTCCAGATTATCCACAGAAACAGGTCTAAAGGTTCCGAGTCCGACATGAAGAGTCAGATAGACTAGATGAACACCCTTAGCTTGGATTTCTGCCAGTAGTTCTTTGGTGAAGTGAAGACCAGCAGTCGGTGCAGCAGCAGAGCCGCTTTCCTTGGCGTAGACCGTTTGATAGCGTTCACGGTCATCCAATTTTTCGTGGATATAAGGTGGTAGCGGCATTTCTCCCAGACTTTCCAAGACTTCTAGGAAAATTCCTTGGTATTCAAAGCGGACAATGCGGCCCCCGTGAGTCAATTCTTCCGTAACGATAGCGCTGAGACGGCCATCACCAAAGTTGACACGAGTACCGACCTTGAGGCGTTTGGCAGGTTTAGCCAGAACTTCCCACTCATCACCACTAATGTTTTTGAGTAGGAGCAGTTCCACATGACCTCCAGTTTCTTCCTTTTGACCATAGAGGCGGGCAGGGAGAACGCGGGTATCGTTCATGACAAGAGCATCACCAGGTTCCAGCATATCAATAATAGAGTGGAAGTGTTTATCCTGCATTTCTCCCGTCTCACGATTGACGATAAGGAGTTTAGAGGCATCTCGTTTTTCAAGGGGTGTTTGGGCAATCAATTCCTCAGGCAAGTGGAAATCAAAATCAGCTGTATTCATATTTCTGTTCATTCTTTCTAAGTTCTAATCTTATCCATTATAACATGTTTCAAGTATAGTCGCTCTTTTTTTGAAAATTAAATCGTTTTCACTTGACAAAAATTGGTCTATACCATATAATAAATATAGACAGAAATGGAGGATGAAAAGATGAAAGTTATTAAAGTTGAAAACCAAATCGAAGGTGGAAAAGTTGCTTTTGAGATTTTGAAGGAAAAATTGGCCAATGGAGCTCAAACCCTAGGACTTGCGACAGGAAGCAGCCCACTTGAATTTTACAAGGAAATTGTTGAGAGTGACCTTGATTTTTCAAATCTAACCAGTGTCAACCTTGATGAGTATGTAGGGCTAGATGGGGACAACCCACAGTCTTATCGTTACTTCATGCAAGAAAACTTGTTCAACCAAAAACCATTTAAAGAAAGTTTTTTGCCTCGTGGTGTTAAGGATCATGCTGAAGCTGAAGTTGAACGCTACAATCAAATTTTGGCTGACCATCCTGTTGATTTACAAATCTTGGGAATTGGTCGCAATGGACATATTGGATTTAATGAACCTGGTACTCCTTTTGACAGTCAAACGCATCTAGTTGAACTGGACCAGTCTACTATTGAAGCCAATGCGCGCTTCTTTGACAAGATTGAAGACGTCCCAACCCAAGCTATTTCAATGGGGATTAAAAACATTTTGGATGCCAAGTCTATTATTCTCTTTGCTTACGGTGAGTCGAAAGCAGAAGCCATTGCCGGAACAGTATCTGGCCCAGTGACTGAGAACCTACCTGCAAGTAGCCTCCAAAATCACTCTGATGTAACCATCATCGCAGATGCTGAAGCGCTTAGCTTACTCGAAAAATAAAAAAGCAATGTTCTATTGAACGCTTTCAACTCTTGTATAAATGGAAGAAAAAATGGTAAATTCCCAAACTAAGTTCCACCGCTAATCCAAGTGGAAGTTAGTCTGATAAAAATCCTAAAAACCAGTGGAAATCCGTGTCAGGGTAAGTTCCACTGGTTTTAATCATGCTTGATTTCATCGCTTTTGTAAGCAAAATGATTAGAATAAGTTGCCCGATAGCTTTGAAGGTTTCACCGCGCTCTAAGCCCAATTGGATATCATTGCGGTCTGAAAGGGTAAGGTGTTTATGTTTTGTCATAGTAGACCTCATTTCTAACTCAAACGTCTCAGACTTAATTCCACCATAAAAATCCGTTTTAGACTAATTTCCACTTCGGTTAGGTAAGTGGAAGTTACTTTGAGAAGTTATGCATAAACCGTATCATATCAAGCTAAGTTCACAATGTTTGATTTATAAAATGAAAAGGAGTATAATGAGTTAAGTCAGTCTAAAATATGCATAAATATTTTAGGGGGGGCTTTTTATTTGTCCTTCCATTGTATATTAACCGATAATTATCGGAAAAGGAGCAAAATGATATATGTTTTATAAAGGTAATGAAGATAGAGAAAAGCGCTTGCGGTTTTCGATTCGTAAGGTTAGTTTTGGTGCTGCTAGTGTTGCAGTAGCAGCCTTGTTCATGTTTCCAGGAAATGGGACAGTGTCTGCCACAGAGCAAGGTGTAACTCCAACTAATGAGGGAAGACAAGGCTCGCCACTGAAAGACCCAGATGTCCAGAATGGAACCTACGGGGCGACTCCAGTAGTCAATCAGTTGGATGGAAATTCTGGTAGCAGTGAGACTACTGCTCCGAAAGGTCAAGAAGAAACATCTACTACTGCGACTCCAGCGCCAGTAGTATCATCTCCTGCTTCAGTAACAGAAGAAGCAGAAGAAAAAGCTACACCTGATCTGGATAAAAAACAGCTGGAAGATTACGTAGCAGAAATTGATGCTAAATTAGCCTCAGGTAGCTATGCGACTAAGACAGATGAAAGTGTCGCAACCCTTAAAGAACATTTAGAATTAGCAAAACTTGCCCTAACAACAGCCAAAAGTCAAGACGAGTTAACAAAAGCTTACAGAAAACTTCTTATGACAGCTAGCAGCGGTTTACGTAATAAGCCTAAAGCGCAAGTGGAAAGTCCTAAACTAGATACCACAGAAGGAAAAGCGACTGTCGGTAAGAAAGCAAGCACTACTGATAAAGCTACAGGAACCAACTCTATCGCAAACTCAGGACAACATGATCCACGTAATGGACAAGCCCTAGACAGAAACAACCCATTCCGAACAGATGGGACAACGACAGATACTGATCCAGATGCGAATCAAACGTATACATTGCCGGGAGATAGTGCCAATCTTAAAGAAGTTGCGAATAGTTTAATAAATTTACCAACAAAAATAACTAATGAAACAAAGATAACTTCTATTAACGAAGTTGGTGCACTACAAAAGATAGCTCCTGGAGAAGTTAAAGATATTAATGAGTTCGGTGGTTGGAAAGCCACTAGTGGAGGAGTCTTTGCTATTGCAAGAAGAACAGACAAAGGAGTATTTCCTATTGAAACTGTAAACACAGTATTGGTTCAGAATGGACCGTATCGGACATGGTTAAATGAGAGTACTTTTGATCGTTCTAAAGATTATGCCTTATTTTTAGCAGAGGTTAGAACAAAAGCTACTGAAGAAGAAGCTGTAGATGATGGCAGTGTATATGTGGCAGAAAGGCATTACGCGAATAAAGGAATAGGGCTTGCTAAATTTAAAGGGATTGAAAAAACATTCAAAGCTTATTCTAAGTCTACTGGATCTGATGTTATTGTTTCTTTTAAAACAGGATTTACAGGAGATATTGATGGTAAGAAAGCAAAATATAGAGTAGAAGTATTCGCAAAAGATGAGTCCGGTACTACTAGAACAATATACGATCAAATATTTAGCCCTAATGAAAATAGAGAGGATGAAACTAAAAAAGTAGTTGCACCTATCATTGGAAGAGATCAATATTTCGATACGAATAGGGCTTCACTACCTACTAGAGAAACATTAAATGAAAAATTAGAACAAGATCCTAATAAAAGAAGATTGGGTACTAGTACGGGAACATTTACAAGTAAAGGAATAGTCTTGGAACCTAATGTTACGGAGTACACTGTTCGTATAAGCCCGGGAGATAATGCAAATCTAGGAATGGGATATCAAGTTCCATGGAAGCAATATGCCTTACCTATTTCAGGACTAGGGTTTACTCTTGAGCAAGATACAAGTAGGGTTGCTAAAGCACTTTTACAAAGAGTTTACAATAAGTTAAAAGAAACAGAAGAAAAAGATACCAAAGGAAAAACAGAAGCAACTATCAATGACTATAGAACACAATTAGAAAATGTTAATAAATTATTGACAGGAGATTTAAAGAAAACTCAAGACTATAAAGATATCGTAACGACTGTGTTAGCGGCTCAACAAGCGTTAAGAACTGATAAATCAAAATTAGATACTGCAAATACTAAATTATTAAATTTAATAAATGAAAATCCAGATCCAAGAATCGGTAAGACACTAACTTCTATAACCTCTTATGATTTTGCAAAAACAGAAGCAATCAATGCTCAAACAGAGGCACAAAAAATATTAAATCAAGATAATCCGGATCCAGATGTAGTAGCTACTATTGCAAGTGAATTAAATGAAAAATTAGCAGAATTAAAAATAGCAAGAGCTGAATTAGTAGATAAAGCAACAGAAGAGCAAAAAACAAAATTAGAAGCAGATGCTGGAAAACTAACAAAAGCAAGTACAGAAGGTAAAACTCAAGATAGTATTACTGCCTATAATGAAAAATATGCTCAACTAGCAACAGAGTTAGAAGCGGCAAAAAACAAAGCAACAGCGATCAAAGAAGCTGGGGACAATGCAAGTGAACACGAGGCATTAAAAGCGCAAGCGGCAGTTGATGGAGTATTAGCAAAACTAGAAGCAGCCAAAGCAGTGTTAGTGGACAAAGCGACAGATGATCAAGTATCAGAGTTACGAAAAGCAGACGTATCATTAACACCAGCATCAGCAAGTACATTTGAAACAGCAAAAACTCCGGCAAGTATTGCAGCGTACAAAAAAGCAGTAGAAGCGATTCAAACAGATTTAACAGAAGCGAAAGCTACAGCAGCAGATTTAGTGAGAAAAGCAGAACAAAATAATGCGACACAAGCAGATGCAACATCAGCAATCGCAAAAGTGGATAAATTAAAAGTTGAATTAGCAAAAGCCAATGCACTACTAAAAGACAAAGCGAATACTAGCGACTTAGCAACAGCTAAAGATGCATTAAAAGAATTAGCGAAAGTAGAAAACGCAACCGATGGCAAAACAACTTCTACAGCAGCAGCGTATACAGCAGCTAAACAAGCAGCGGATGCCGCAGTAGCAAAAGCCGAGGGATTAATGGCAAATCCCAATGTAACACCAGAAGAAGTTGCAGAAGCATTAACAGAAGTAAAAGCTAGGAAAGACGAGTTAGAAAAAGCCAAAGTAGCGTTAGTAGATAAAGCAACAGAAGAGCAAAAAACAAAATTAGAAGCAGATGCTGGAAAACTAACAAAAGCAAGTACAGAAGGTAAAACTCAAGATAGTATTACTGCCTATAATGAAAAATATGCTCAACTAGCAACAGAGTTAGAAGCGGCAAAAACTGAAGCTGAAAAAGTTTTAGCAAAAGAAAATAATGCGACTAAAGAAGAAGTTACAGCAGCACAAGCAAAAGTAGATGCAGTAAAAGCAGAATTAGATAAAGCTGTAGAATTGTTAAAGGATCTTGACAGAGAAGCTGCTAAAAAAGAAATTGCTGATGCTGCTAAAACAGCGACGGATGCTATTGAAGCTAGTACAAGCTTCACGCCAGAACAAAAGGCAGAAGAAAAAGTCAAAGTAGCTAAAGAAGCAACAGATGCAACAGATGCCATTGATAAAGCGACAACTGAAGCTGAACTAGATAAAGCTTTACGTACATTCCTATACCAAATGGATCAAGATTCATTAGTTTATGAACGACCATCTTTTGACCTTGAAGCATTCATTCAATCATCTATTACTGGAGTAGTAACAGTTGAACGTGGAAAAGCAATTCATCAAGCTGATATCATTGCTAAACTAAACTTACCAGAGAGTATTACGGTCATTAGCATAGATTTACCGGATACAAATACATTAGGTGACAAGTTTGCTAAAGTAATGTTAAGATTAGCAGATGGAAAAGAAATAACTGTAAAAGTACCGGTTAGAGTTGTTGCTTCACAAAGTGGGGAGTCTAAACCAGAAACTTCTCTTCCAGATTATGGCAGAAATAACGGATCAACTAACACTGATGCAAAAGTGGATAAAGCGAAGTTAGAAGGTGCTATTCGTCAATTAGATGAACTAATCATCCAAGAATCAGCTAAGCTTGATGCAGAAACTGCAAAAGAAGCGAATGCATTATCAGCAGATGCTAAGAAAGTATTTGCTAATGCAGACACAAGTCAAGCAGAAGTGGATGCAATGATTAAACGTATCGAAGACTTCATGGCGAAAGTTGCTCTATCAACTGATCATGCAACTCCAACTAACGACCAAGCTGCTCAAACACCAGCTGTAGCTCCAACTACTACTCAAGCAGCAGTTAACGCTGGTCACATAGCATCAGCACAAGCAAGTGTGCGTACAGTCGCTAAAGAATTGCCAAACACAGGTACAGTAGATTCTGTAGTATCTATGGTAGTAGCGGCCGCAAGTGCATTACTTGGTCTTGGTCTTGCAGGCCGTCGTCGTAAAGAAGACGAAGAAGCTTAATTGGTAGATTGTTTGATAAACATCAGATGATAATACTCAATGAAAATCAAATAGCAAACTAGGAAGCTAGCCACAGGCTACTCAAAACAGTGTTTTGAGGTTACAGATAGAACTGACGAAGTCAGTAACATATACCTACGGCAAGGCGAAGCTGACGTGGTTTGAAGAGATTTTCGAAGAGTATAAGTCCGATTTTCAAAGCTTAAACAAGTACCTCTCATAAGAAATCTCCTAGTAGGAAGGCGCTACAACCAAAGAAATCCTCTGATATCTTCTTTTAGACATATGATCTATCCCTTTAATGAGTGATCATATTCTCGATAAAAATAAGTACTGAATCCTGTTTCATCAATATAAACAGGTGCTAAGCGCTTTCAACTCTTGTATAAATGGCAGAAAAAATCAAAATTAAATCGCATTTTTGCTTGACAATTATTCCTTTTACGTGTAGAATAAAATAGATATTGAACTTGAAGGGAGTGAAAAAAATGTCTAAAACAGTAGTACGTAAGAATGAATCTCTTGACGACGCACTTCGTCGTTTCAAACGTGCGGTTACTAAAGCTGGTACTCTTCAAGAAACACGCAAACGTGAATTCTATGAAAAACCTTCTGTAAAACGTAAACGTAAATCAGAAGCAGCTCGTAAACGTAAAAAATTCTAATTAGAACTGAAAGGCTAGAGAAATCTAGTCTTTTTCTTTTAAATAAATACTACAAAGCCTGCAAAAATCTGAAATATCCTCCTACAATTTGATATAATAGAGAGAAGAACTCATTTGAAGGAGGAAATGATGTCGGTTTTAGTAAAAGAAGTGATTGAAAAGCTTAGACTAGACATTGTCTATGGCGAACCAGAATTACTTGAAAAGGAAATTAATACCGCGGACATTACGCGACCTGGTCTTGAAATGACAGGATATTTTGACTACTACACGCCAGAGCGAATCCAGCTCTTGGGAATGAAGGAGTGGTCCTATCTTGTTTCGATGTCCTCTCACAATCGTTACCAAGTCTTGAAAAAAATGTTTCTACCTGAGACACCTGCGGTCATTGTTGCTCGAGGTTTGGTGGTTCCCGAGGAGATGCTAAAGGCAGCCAGAGAATGTAAGATTGCTATTTTAACCAGTCGTACAGCTACTAGTCGTTTGTCTGGAGAGCTATCTAGTTATCTGGATTCTCGTTTGGCAGAACGTACCAGTGTGCACGGTGTCTTGATGGACATCTATGGGATGGGTGTCTTGATTCAGGGAGATAGCGGTATCGGTAAGAGTGAGACAGGTTTAGAGCTTGTAAAACGTGGTCACCGCTTGGTAGCTGATGACCGTGTCGATATCTTTGCCAAGGATGAGATTACTCTTTGGGGTGAACCAGCTGAAATCTTGAAACACTTGATTGAAATTCGTGGGGTTGGGATTATCGATGTTATGAGCCTCTACGGTGCGAGTGCGGTCAAGGATTCTTCACAAGTCCAGCTGGCTGTTTACTTGGAAAATTACGATACGCATAAGACTTTTGATCGTCTGGGAAACAATGCAGAGGAAATAGAAATTTCTGGCGTAGGCATTCCTCGTATCCGAATTCCAGTTAAAACAGGTCGGAATATCTCTGTCGTCATTGAGGCTGCTGCCATGAACTATCGTGCCAAGGAAATGGGCTTTGATGCGACGCGTTTATTCGAAGAACGTTTGACAAATCTCATTGCTCAGAACGAGGTGCCTAATGCTTGATCCAATTGCTATTCATCTAGGCCCTCTAGCTATCCGATGGTATGCCTTGTGTATTGTGACAGGCTTGATTCTTGCGGTTTATTTGACCATGAAAGAAGCGCCTAGAAAGAAAATTATACCAGACGATATTTTAGATTTTATCTTGATAGCCTTTCCTTTGGCTATTTTAGGAGCTCGTCTCTACTATGTTATTTTCCGTTTTGATTACTATAGTCAGAATTTGGGAGAAATTTTTGCCATTTGGAATGGTGGTTTGGCCATTTACGGTGGTTTGATAACTGGTGCCCTTGTACTCTATATCTTTGCTGATCGTAAACTCATCAATACTTGGGATTTTCTAGACATTGCGGCGCCTAGCGTCATGATTGCCCAAAGTTTGGGTCGCTGGGGTAATTTCTTTAACCAAGAAGCCTATGGTGCAACAGTGGATAATCTGGATTATCTACCTGGCTTTATACGTGACCAGATGTATATTGAGGGGAGCTACCGTCAGCCGACCTTCCTTTATGAGTCTTTATGGAATCTACTTGGATTTGCCTTGATTTTGGTATTCAGACGGAAATGGAAGAGTCTCAGACGAGGTCATATCACTGCTTTCTACTTGATTTGGTATGGTTTCGGTCGAATGGTCATCGAAGGCATGCGGACAGATAGCCTTATGTTCTTTGGTCTTCGAGTGTCTCAATGGCTATCAGTTGTCCTTATCGGTCTCGGTATTTTTATCATTCTATATCAAAATCGAAAGAAGGCCCCTTACTATGTTACAGAGGAGGAAAATTAAATGTTAGAAGTTGCATATATTCTTGTAGCCATTGCTTTGATTGTCTTTTTGGTCTATCTGATTATCACGGTACAAAAGCTTGGTCGTGTTATTGATGAAACAGAGAAGACGATTAAAACCTTAACTTCAGATGTGGATGTGACCTTACATCATACCAATGAATTGCTATCTAAGGTCAATGTCTTGGCAGATGATATCAATGTCAAGGTGGCAACGATTGATCCACTCTTTAGCGCTGTTGCAGATTTATCTCTATCTGTTTCAGACCTCAATGATCATGCGCGTGTCTTGAGCAAGAAAGCTTCATCGGCTGGTTCAAAAACACTTAAGACTGGTGCAAGTTTGTCAGCTCTACGTGTCGCAAGTAAATTTTTCAAAAAATAAAAAAGGAGAATTCTTATGGGTAAACTATCCTCAATCCTTTTAGGAACCGTTTCAGGTGCAGCTCTTGCCTTGTTTTTAACAAGTGACAAGGGCAAGCAAGTTTGCAGTCAGGCTCAAGATTTTCTAGATGATTTGAGAGAAGATCCTGAGTATGCCAAGGAGCAGGTCTGTGAAAAACTGACAGAAGTTAAGGATCAGGCTACAGATTTTGTTCTGAAAACCAAAGAACAGGTTGAGTCAGGTGAAATCACTGTGGACAGTGTACTTGCTCAAGCCAAATCATGTGCCCGTCAAGCGACAGAAGCATCAAAAAATCGATTCAATAATCTCAAGGAGCAATGGCAAGAAAAGGCCGAAACTCTTGAGGAATCAGAAGAGATTGTGATTGATATCAAAGAAGAAAAAATCTAGATTTGACGAGACTGGGCAAAAACTCAATTCTAGGAAAAAATGAAGTAAATCTTCTCACAATAAAACACATAGTATCAAGTTTTTTCAATACTTGATACTATGTGTTTTTTGATTTTAAAGGCTTTTTGACAAACCTTTTTTAAAACATATGAGTGTTATGAATTTTTATGGTATAATGGCAGTGTTAGAAGTGAAATATTTACATTTTTTTATATTTTACTGATATTTTAGTAATATTAAGCAATCCATTTTCTATGATTAGAAATCAATGCGATAGTTTAGGACAAAGTAGAGGAAAAGCTCTAAAATTTTAGTCAAGAAACGGTTTAGTATTTTGTCAATGTAAAATATTAGAATCCTCTATTTTGTAAAAAATAGCTAGAAAGAAAGTTGGTAAAATGAAAGATATTTTTAATAAACGTCAACGTTTTTCGATTCGAAAATTTTCTGTTGGAGTGGCTTCTGTATTAATAGGAATTGCCTTGTTTACACCATCTCAGGGAGTGCTTGCTTCTACGGGAAATAATTTGGCAACAGAGATAGGAGTTAATTCTGAAAGGGAGAATTCGACCCCTACTGTGGAGAAAAAACAAGAGGCTCAAAATTCACCAGAAAATCGAGATGATCTTTCCAGTCCAGCCCCCAAAGATACCCCAATCGAATCTACAAGGACTACAGGACTTGAGACATCTGGGGATAAGGAAAATAATAGCTTGACCACAAGGGATTTCGTGGCGGGTGAAGACAGATCAAGCACTCCAGCGGTGAGAGCAGCATCAAATCCTTCCGAGGTTAAAAAGTATGAATTAACTGATGAGTATGCTAAGCAAATAAAAGCAGGAGTAATCGGTTCAGAAGGCAATAAGCTTGATAGTTTGTTATTAAACGGCCCTCAGTTAAGTCCAGAAGCCTATACAGATGATGATTACTTGAAGGATAAAGAAGAACTTTATATTTATGAAAAAGACGGGAAAAAGTATGTAGGCTACAATAGTCATCCTATGTTAGAAGATACTGATGGTGATGGTATTATTGACAGTAACGAAAAGCCAGATGAAAAATTAAAATGGAATGTAAGTGAGCGCGATATGATTATGTTCATGGAATTGTCCTACCGTGATGATAATTATATTGATAGAGTGCTGGATCATAAGAAACCTTTAACAGAGTCAGAGTTATATAAAAAGAATGGTGACCGTAAACCACGTTATGAATATATGATGATGAATAAGGAATTAGGACCTTATTGGGAGAGGAAGAAAAGTTATCATACCTCCAGTGGACTAGATGCTGTGTTGTATGAGACGAAGAGTGATTTCTTATATTTACCAAATGGAACTGCACAAGTATTAGCCTTTCGTGGAACAAGTGATGTGAAAGATATTAAAGCAGATATCACTCTGGGAACTGGAAGAAATCCTCAACAGGGGATAGATGCAGAAAATATCATGCGCGAACTAGCTAAAGATAAGAGCATTACCAATCTTTATTTAACAGGACATTCTTTAGGAGGATATTTAGTACAACGGGCAATGGTTGAAGCCTATGAGTTGGCATATTCTGACAGCAGAGTCATGTCTCCTAAAGAACAGTTGGCTTATAGAAACTTTTATAATAATGTATTAAAAAAAGGAACAACATTTAATGCCCCAAAAGTAGTGACGAGTTTGGTTTCTGGTCGTGAATTTTGGCAAAAAGGTTTAGATAGCAAAAAAATAGCTAAGTCTGGTAAAATGACTCATTATATTGTTGATAATGATTCGACGATAAGAAAAGGTGTCAGCAATGATAGTGATGTTGTTATAAATGTTGGACGAACCAGTGGAGGTCATAGTTCACGTTCTTATTTTGAAGCCGATATGATTAATAGACGATCAGAGTTTATATCTGGGAAACGAATTTCTTTAGATGGGACAGGTTATCAAGATAAAAAAATAACAACAGTTAAATCTGTAGAAAAAGTTGGAGAAACTGCTGTATATAGTAAACGCGGAGATGACATCATTAAGTCAACAACTGTTAGTATGAAAGACCCAGATACAGGTCAGATTACAAAAAATACACTTGATGAAGTGTTCGAGAAAGATGGAGCCAAGGCTAAAGTTGTCGCTACGTCAATACAGCCAAGTATTCGTTACGAGAAAGACGCTACAAGAGCCAAAGGTGAAGTAAAAATCACAGTAGCTGGTATTTCAGGCACTAGAACAGTAACCACAACCTATACAGTTAATGCTACAGATGGCAGCCTTATTCCACATGAAGGTCAACCAGTTATCAAACCTTCAACTCCTACAGTGGTCAAAGTGCCAGCTAAGGATGAGGTTGAATACCTCAAAGAAGTCGATGATATTGTTAAGAATACTACAACTTACGCAGTCAATCCAAACACAGGTGTCCTTACCCCAACAGAGAAAAAGGAAGTGTTCAAGAAAGATGGAGCCAAGGCTAAGGTTGTCGTTATGCCAATAGAGCCAAGTATTCGTTACGAGAAAGACGCCACAAGAGCCAAAGGTGAAGTAAAAATCACATCAGCTGGTACGTTAGGAACAAGTACAGTAACCACCACCTACACGGTTAATCCTACAGATGGTAGCCTCATTCCACATGAAGAACCGGCAGTAGTAGTTCCATCAAAACCGACAGTGGTCAAAGTTCCAGCTAAGGATGAGGTTGAATACCTCAAAGAAGTCGATGATGTTGCTAAGAAGACTACAATTTACGAAGTGAATGAAAGTACAGGAGACCTTATTCCAACCGTTAGGCAAGACATTGTCAGTCCAAATGGCGTCAAATCCAAAGTCGTAACCAAAATAATTCCGGTAACAACACGGTATGAAGCAGATAAAACCAAAGATGTAGGAAATACTACGGTTACTAATAATGGATCTGAAGGTAAGATAGTAACAACAACATCAACACTTGTTAATGAAACTAACGGTACAGTAACGGATGGGACACCGGTTGTTAGTAGAACAGAAATGGTACCAAAAGTCGTTAAAGTTGGTGCCAAAGACAAAGTCTTAGAAACTCCTATTGAACCAGAAGTGGAATACATTAAAGATGTTGAAAAAGACTTCGGTACACAAGATCAGCGTACTGAGGGTGAAAAAGGTAAAGCAGTCACTACAACCACTTACGATGTAGATCCAAAGGACGGTCATATCACAGAACACCTTGGTAATCCAGTCGTCACCCCGGCAGGTAAGACAATCGTTAAAGTAGGAGCAAAAACTAAGGTTGAACGCTCTAAAGATCCTGAAGGTCGTGAAGTTATCAACACTACAACTTATGAAGTTGATCCAAAAACGGGTAAGGTAACTCCTATAACAGTTCGAACTGATGGGAAATCGAAAGAAGCAAAAGTAGAGTTAGAACAAGATCCTAAGACAGGTGATGATACAGCAACACCGAAGACACAAGATGGCTCAATATACGCACCAGGAACTAAGGTAGAAGTCCCAGACGAAGATGGTAAAGGTAAAGTACCAAATAGTGATCTACCAGATGTAGAAAAACCAGGTACAGGTACGATTACTGAGCCAGGTAAACCATCTTTGGAAGTTCCTAATGTAACAATGTTTGAAAATGGTGTATTACCGGATTCAATTGAATTACCAGAGATAATGATTGAGGTTCGTTGGATTGGTGAAGATGGAAATGTATTGAAACCATCCCTTAAGACAGGCAATGAAAAGGATGCGGAACATGGATCAATTTCAGGATATGAATTTGTACGAACTGTGATTGATGAAAATGAACCAGTAATGACTCACATTTTCAGAAAAGCAAGTGGAAGTACAAATCCAAATACAATTCCAGCAACTCTACCTAAAGTAACAATTTTTGAAAATGGTGTATTACCAGATTCAATTGAGTTGCCAGAGCTAATGATTGAGGTTCGATGGATTGATGAAGATGGAAATGTATTGAAACCATCCCTTAAGACAGGCAATGAAAAGGATTCGGAACATGGATCAATTTCAGGATATGAATTTGTACGAACTGTGATTGATGAAAATGAACCAGTAATGACCCACATTTTCAGAAAAGCAAGTGGAAGTACAAATCCAAATACAATTCCAGTAAACCCAGTCACACCTGATACTAATGGAAATACTGGTCCCGATACATCTGCGCTAACAACTCCAATTCCAGTTGCGCCAGTCACAGCTGATGCTAATGGAAATCCTGGTCAAGATACAGCTGCACCAACAACTTCAACTCCAATTCCAGATTCAGTTACTCCGAATGCAAAACATGAAAATACTACAGATACTATTGATAACGGAGCTAAGTCAAATGAATTTCAAAATGTACTACCAAATACAGGAACGGAATTAAATGCGACTCTTGCCTCTCTAGGACTTCTTGGACTATTGAGTGGATTTGGACTTGTAGTTCGCAAGAAAAAAGAAGACTAAAAATTTAGTAAAAAGATGAACTGTTCATTGTTAAGTGGACAATGAAATATTAAACAACGGCCTTGTTCCTCATTTTAAGAGGTACAAGGCCGTTGTTGTATTTTTTGAAAAGTAGATTCTATGGTATGTTGAAATAAGATGTGAATAAATCGATTAGGTAAGAAGACTAATTTCTAGAAATATTTTAGTGGTTCCGATATACTATTCTAGTTTCAATCTGCTATAGATGAGTCATCTGTTACTATTAAATTTTCTAGATGATTGTTTTTACTATTAAAAATGACGGTGAATTATCTGACATGATAAGTGGTTACAGATTTATTTTAAAGCTAGAGATTTGATTATGTTGATACATATAACATAATAACATTTTATAAATAATTAAATATTTTATCCCTTGTTTTATGTAATAAATCGGTTTTGACTTGTTTAAATATATTAAAAATGGTATAATCGAGTTGTGATAGCTGTGATAGCTGTGATAGCTGTGATAGCTGTGATGTTATTTGCTAATAGCAATCATCATAGTGATTTTTGTAGCTTAACTCTTTTTAAGGAGTTGAAGTTATAAAGATTGCTTTTTAATTATATTGTCCTTAGGAGGAGAAATGGAACACAAATCGAATTCATATAAAGTAAATCGACAGCAACGTGAAAAAGTTTTGCGCTATTCTATTCGAAAGTATAGTTTTGGTGCAGCTTCAGTTGCTGTAGCAGCGCTGATGTTTTTGGGTGCGCGCGTTGCGAGTGCGGATAGTGTAAGCGAAAATACTGCACCATCTGCTGCAGGTGTAGTAAGCCCTAAAGATGAGCCTAAGTCGCCTCAAGGTATTGCGGAACCTACTGAAAATAAAGTAGATGCAGGAAAAAATTCTTCAGAAAATCAAGCGCTTACAAGTGCTGTGAATGACGCGCCTACAGTCGATAAAGCCAAGTTGAAAAAAGTAGTTGAAGAATTAAATTCTCTTCTTTCAACTAAATTAAACCTTGACGATTCAGTAGTCTCACCTGTTAAAGACAGACTTCAAAAAGGGAAAGAGGCCCTAGAAAATTCTGAGCTAGCTCAAAAGGATATTGATGAGCTTGTAGAACTCTTGTCTAAAGATGTGACAGTGGTATCAGTTGCTGCTA
>NZ_JANCPG010000019.1:0-38095 GCF_024295905.1 Streptococcus sp. CF7_Ac1-12
GACTGTAATGGATTAAAAAATATGAAATAGGAGTTATTGAATTATTAGAGTAAAAGTGTATTATAAGATGTGATACAAATATTTATTTTGGAGGAAATTAGATGTTTCATAAGGGTAAATACGATCGTGAAAAGCAATTACGTTTTTCTATTCGTAAGGTCAGCTTTGGTGCAGCTAGTGTCGCAGTAGCTGCATTGTTCATGTTTTTAGGAAACGGAGCAGTATCTGCTACGGAGCAAGGGGTGCCTTCAACTAATGGGGAGACTCAAGCACTGCAACCTAAAGATCAGAATGCCCAGAATGGGACCTACGAAGGGAACACAGTAACCACTAATCCTGCTGCAATAGTAGAGACAAATACTCAACCTTCAACAGTTGAAAAAAGTCCTTCTCCAGAATCAGCACCTCAGAAGGTGGAGACTCTAGATAAGCAAGAATTAACAGATTTAATCAAAGAAGTTGATGGAAAGTTTGCTAAAGGAACATATTCTACTAAGACAGAAGAAAGCACTAACAACCTTAGATCTGTCTTAGAAGAAGCAAGAACAGTTTTGAGTAATGCAAAAACACAAGCAGAATTATCACAAGCACATGCAAACTTAATTGTAGCAACAACAAAATTACAAACAAAAGCAGAAGAGAAAAAAGAAGCACCAGCAGTTGATACTACAAATGGAAAATCAACTGTAGGTACTAAAGCAACTAATACTGAAAAAACTTCAGAATCTAATTCGATTGCAAACTCAGGTTCTAGAGATGAACGTAATGGGAAAGTCTTGGATACAAATAACCCATTCCGTACGGATGCAGCTACAACGGATACAGATCCTACTGCAAATCAAACGTATACAGCACCTGCGGCAGATGCTAATTTAGAGACATTATCGAATGAGTTGAAAACCTTACCAAATTTTATTGAAAATAATAAAAAAATTCAGAATATGGATACTTTAGGGAATGCTCTAAAAGTTGAAAAAGGTAGTGTTACTGAAATAAATGAATTTGGTGGATGGAAAGCAGTAGGTGATAGTGGTAAATTTGCTATCGCAAGAAAAACGGAAAGCGGTGTTTTTCCAATTGAGACAGTTAACACAGTATGGGATTCTAAAGGAAAGACCTACAATACTTGGGTATTAGAGCAATCTTTTGATAGAACTAGTGATTATATGTTATTCTTATCGAAAGTTAGGACAC
Organism: Streptococcus sp. CF7_Ac1-12; assembly: GCF_024295905.1. Lineage (GTDB taxonomy): Bacteria > Bacillota > Bacilli > Lactobacillales > Streptococcaceae > Streptococcus > Streptococcus mitis_AP. The sequence continues at coordinate 1,195 of NZ_JANCPG010000019.1, forward strand.
AGGAAAATAGAGAAGAAGAAACATTTGATGGTTCTAAGTATCAACGTTCAGGTGAACCCAAAAAAATTGCTAAAGGTGTTAAAGGATTTAATGGAATTCAAAAAACATTTAAAGCATACTCAAAAGAACATGGTTCTAAAGTAATAGTGTCATTTAAAACAGGATACACTGGAGATATTGATGGTACTAAAGCAAAATATAAAGTTGAAGTAATTATTAATCGTAATGGACAAGAAGAAAAATTATATGATCAAACATTTACACCGGAAGTTTCAAAAACAAACTCTGAAATGAATGTAGTGAAGGCAAGTGATGGAACTAACCGACCTCAAAATTTCAGTACACCAGAGACACCAACCCCTACAAAAGAAGAACTTGAAGCAAAAATTGCTAATAATAAACCGAATGGTACGGGGGGGACATTTACAAGTAAGGAGATTACATTGCCTGAAGGTGTTACTGAGTATACAGTACGTATTAGCTCAGCTGATAATCAACATTTAGGAATGGGATATCAATCACCATATAGACACTATGCTCTTCCAGTGACTGGATTAGATTTCAATATTGACCAAGATACTGGTGCAATCGCTAAAGATTTACTATCTCGTATTTATGATAAGTTAAAAGCAACCGAAACAGCAGATACAGATGGAAAAACAAATGAAACAAAAGCTGCTTATTTAGCTGAATTAGAAAATATTAATACACTTATAACAAGTACAAATGTTAAGAAAACAGTAGATTATAAAAAGGCTTTAGAATCTATCTTATCGAAGCATTTAGCATTAGAAGTTGATAAAACAGGATTAACAGATTCAAAAACTTTACTTGATGGTTTAGTGAATGAAGATCCAACACCAGGGAAAACTCAGGATACAGCTACTGCTTATAATGCTGCAAAACAAGAAGCGATTAAAGCTATTGATGCAGCAAAAAAAGTTATTGACAATACAGATGCAACTGTAGCTCAAGTAAGAGAAGCATTAGCAACAGTTAATGCTAAAAAAACAGCTTTACAAAAAGCTAAAGATGACTTAATTGAGGCAGCAACAGCAGAAGAAAAAGCTAAATTAAAAGCAGATGCAGATTCATTAGTAAAAGCTGATACTACAGGAAAAACACCAAAAAGTATTGAAGCTTATAATATAAAATATGAAGCTATAAAAGCACAATTAGAAGCTGCCAAAATAGAAGCTGCTGCAGTATTAGCAAAAGAAAATAATGCATCTAAAGCAGAAGCACAAGTAGCTCAAACAAAAGTAGATGCTGCAAAAGCAGAGTTAACAAAGGCAGCAGAATTATTAGTCAATAAAGCTGATAAAACAGAGTTAACACAAGCAAAAGAAGCGTTAAGCACTTTAGCAACAGAAGCAGATCCAACAACAGGAAAAACTGCAGATAGTGCAAAAGCCTATAACGATGCGAAAACAGATGCACAAGAAGCAATTAAAACCGCAGAAACAGTAATTAATGACGAAAATGCAACACCAGAACAAGTGACAGCAGCTTTAGAAAAAGTAAATGCCAAAAAAACAGATTTACAACAAGCTAAAGATGGTTTAATTGAAGCCGCAACAACAGAAGAAAAAGCAAAATTAAAAGCAGATGCAGATCTATTAACAAAAGCTGATGAAACAGGTAAAACACCAGATAGTATCGCAGCATATGAAAGAAAGTATGAAGAATTAAAAGCACAATTAGAAGCAGCAAAAACGGAAGCAGACAAAGTTTTAGCAAAAGGCAATAATGCAACAAAAGAGGAAGTTAAAGCCGCTCAAGCAAAAGTAGATGCAGTGAAAACTGAATTAGAAACTGCTAAAAATCTTCTTGTAGAAGCTGCAACTACAGAAGAAAAAACAAAATTAAAAACAGACTCTGATGCATTGAAAAAAGCTGATACAACTGGGAAAACAGCAGATAGTATTAAAGCATATGGAGCAGAATTTGAAAAATTAAAAGCTCAATTAGAAGAGACAAAAGCAGAAGCAGACAAAGTTTTAGCAAAAGGCAATAATGCAACAAAAGAAGAAGTTAAAGCTGCCCAAGAAAAAGTGGATGCAGCAAAAACAGCTTTAGATAAAGCAGCAGAATCATTGAAAGATCTTGATAGAGATGCTGCTAAAAAAGAAATTGCAGATGCCGCTAAAAAAGCCACGGATGCTATTGAAGCTAGTACTAGCTTAACGCTAGAACAAAAGGCGGAAGAAAAAGCAAAAGTAGCTAAAGAAGCAAAAGATGCAACAGATGCTATTGATAATGCAACAACTGAAGAGGGTATCAACTCTGCAAAAGAAAATGGAAAATTAGCTATCGAAAAAGAAGCAGCAATTTCAGCAATTAAAGCGACAAAAGAAGCTAAGTTGTCCGAAATTGATAAGAATACTAGCTTATCCGATGGCGAAAAAGCCGCATCCAAAGCAGAAGTAGCCAAGGTAGCAATGGAAGCAGTAGAAGCTATCCAAAAAGCAGAAACGCAAGAAGCTGTAAATGCAGCCCAAGCCAAAGGCGAAGTAGCAATCAAAGCAGTGAATCCAGTCGGCAAAGAAAAAGCGTTAGATGCGATTCAAAAAGTTGCAGAAGAAAAAATTGCAGAAATCGATAAGAATGATAAATTATCATCAGAAGAAAAAGTCGCAGCCAAAGCAGAGGTAGCTAAAGCAGCTACCGAAGCAGTAGAAGCCATTAAAAAAGCAGATACACAAGCCACAGTAGAAGCAGCCCAAGCCAAAGGAGAAATAGCAATCAAAGCAGTGAATCCAGTCGGCAAAGAAAAAGCGTTAGACGCGATTCAAAAAGCTGCAGAAGAAAAAATTGCAGAAATCGATAAGAATGATAAATTATCAGCTGAAGAAAAAGCCGCAGCCAAAGCAGAAGTGGGTAAGGTAGCAATTGAAGCAGTAGAAGCTATCCAAAAAGCAGAAACGCAAGAAGCTGTAAATACAGCTCAATCAAAAGGAGAAACAGCGATTAAAGCAGTGAATCCAGTCGGCAAAGAAAAAGCGTTAGATGCGATTCAAAAAGCTGCAGAAGAAAAAATTGCAGAAATCGATAAGAATGCTAAATTATCAGCTGAAGAAAAAGCCGCATCCAAAGCAGAAGTAGCTAAGGCAGCCATCGAAGCAGTAGAAGCTATCCAAAAAGCGACAACACAAGAAGCTGTAAATGCTGCACAAGAAAAAGGCGAAACAGCAATCAAAGCAGTGAATCCAGTCGGCAAAGAAAAAGCCTTGGAAGCAATTAAAGCGACAAAAGAAGCTAAGTTGTCCGAAATTGATAAGAATACTAGCTTATCCGATGACGAAAAAGCCGCATCCAAAGCAGAAGTAGCCAAGGTAGCAATTGAAGCAGTAGAAGCCATCCAAAAAGCAGCAACGCAAGAAGCTGTAAATGAAGTTCAAGCCAAAGGCGAAACAGCAATCAAAGCAGTAAATCCAATCGGCAAAGAAAAAGCGTTAGATGCGATTCAAAAAGCTGCAGAAGAAAAAATTGCAGAAATCGATAAGAATGCTAAATTATCATCAGAAGAAAAAGCCGCAGCCAAAGCAGAGGTAGCTAAAGCAGCAATTGAAACAGTAGAAGCTATCCAAAAAGCAGAAACGCAAGAAGCTGTAAATACAGCCCAAGCCAAAGGCGAAGCAACAATCAAAGCAGTGAATCCAGTTGGAAAAGCCCAAGCCAAAGCAGCAATTGATAAAGCTTTAGCGGAAAAAGAAAAAGCCATTGATGCAAGAACTGACTTAACAGATGCAGAAAAAGAAGTTGCTAAGAAATCAGCAAGAGCAGAAGCTGAATCAGCTAAGAAAGCAATCGATAATGCAACAGATAGTGAAGCAGTAGAGAAAGCTTTAAGAACATTCTTATACCAAATCGATCAAGAATCATTAGTTTATAATCGCCCAACTTTCAACCTTGAAGCATACATCCAAGCATCAATTACAGGAGTTGTAAAAGTTGAACGTGGAAAAGCAATTACTCAAGCTGATATCATTTCAAAACTAAGCTTACCAGAGAATGTTACAGTGATTAGCATAGACTTACCTGATACAAATACATTAGGTGATAAGTTTGCTAAAGTAATGTTAAGATTACCAGATGGAACAGAAGTAACTGTAAAAGTACCGGTTAGAGTTGTTGCTTCACAAAATGGGGATTCTAAACCAGAAATTGCTCTTCCAGATTATGGTAGAAGTAACGGATCTACTAACACTGAAGCGACAGTGGATAAAGCGAAGTTAGAAGGCGCTATTCGTCAATTAGATGAACTAATCATCCAAGAGTCAGCTAAGTTTGATTCAGAAACTTCAAAAGAAGCGACTGTATTATCAGCAGATGCTAAGAAAGTATTTGCTAATGCAGATGTAAGTCAAGCAGAAGTGGATGCAATGGTGAAACGTATCGAAGACTTCATGGCGAAAGTTGCTTCATCGACTGATCATACAACTCCAGCTAATGACCAAGCAGCCCAAACACCAGCTGTAGCTCCATCTACTGCTCAAGCAGCAGCTAATGCTGGTCAAACAGCATCAGCACAAGCAAATGCGCGTAAAGCAGCTAAAGAATTGCCAAATACAGGTACAGCAGATTCTACTGTAGCTATGGTAGCAGCAGCCGCAAGTGCATTACTTGGTCTTGGTCTTGCAGGTCGTCGTCGTAAAGAAGATGAAGAAGCTTAATTGGTAGATTGTTTGATAATTATCAGATGGTAAATCCGATTTTCAAAGCTTAGACAAGTACCTCTCATAAGAAAATCTCCTAGCAGGAAATCCTGCTAGGAGATTTTTTGTTAATTATAGTATAGTGAAATGAAACTGGAAAAGTACGATATAAATTCTTAACTATTGTTAGAAATTTGATTTTATAGCAGATTAAAACTAGTATAGTATACAACTGCTACTAAAATATTTTTAGAAATTAATTTGATTCACCTAATAAAATTGTTCATATCTTATTTCAATTAATTATAATTTCTCAATCAATTTGCTTATATTTTATTTCGATTTACTATACTTTTTTCTATAATTAAAAATACGATTATTAATTTTTACGAATAATATAGAAAAGGAGGGAAATCATGTTTGTTGCGAGAGATACTAGGGGAGAATTGGTAAATGTGTTAGAGGATAAGCTTGAGAAGCAAGCATACACCTGCCCCGCTTGTGGAGGTCAGCTCCGTTTGCGTCAAGGACCAAGTGTACGGACCCATTTTGCCCATAAATCTTTAAAAGACTGTGGTTTTTCATTTGAAAATGAAAGTCCAGAACACTTGGCCAATAAGGAATCTCTCTATCAGTGGTTGAAAAAAGAGGTAGAGGTTCAATTAGAATACCCCCTTCCAGAGCTTAAACAGATTGCGGATGTATTTGTAAATGGCAATCTAGCTCTAGAGGTTCAGTGTAGCCCCTTGCCTCAAAAAGTTCTTAAAGAGCGAAGTGAGGGCTATCGTAGTCAGGGTTATCAAGTACTGTGGTTGCTGGGTCAAAAACTTTGGCTCAAGGAGCGTTTAACTCGTCTGCAACAAGGTTTTCTCTATTTTAGTCACAACATGGGCTTTTATGTTTGGGAATTAGATAAGGAAAAACAGCTTTTAAGGCTCAAATACCTGATTCACCAAGACCTCCGTGGTAAACTCCATTATCAAATCAAGGAATTTCCCTATGGTCAAGCTAGTTTATTGGAAATATTGCGTTTTCCTTATAAGAAACAAAAAATATCTCATTTTACAGTTTCTCAGGACAAGGACATCTGTCGCTATATCCGACAGCAACTTTATTATCAAAATCCCTTTTGGATGAAAGAACAAGCAGAAGCCTATCAAAAGGGAGAAAATCTCCTGACTTATGGGCTAAAAGAATGGTATCCACAAATTCGACCACTAGTAGGTAATTTTTGCCAAATTGAGCAAGATTTGATTCGCTATTATCTGTATTTTCAAACCTATTATCAAGAAAATCCTCAAAATGATTGGCAAATGCTCTATCCACCAGCCTTTTATCAGCAATATTTCTTAAAAAATATGGTAGAATAGAAAGGATGGAGGAATCTAATGGTATTACAAAGACATGAAATAAATGAAAAAGATAAATGGGATCTATCAACGATCTACCCAACTGACCAGGCTTGGGAAGAAGCCTTAAAAGATTTAACAGAACAACTGGAGAAAGTAAGCCAGTATGAAGGTCATCTCTTGGATAGCGCGGATAGCCTACTAGAAATTACTGAATTTTCTCTTGAAATGGAACGCCAGATGGAGAAGCTTTACGTCTATGCTCATATGAAGAATGATCAGGATACTCGTGAAGCTAAGTACCAAGAGTACTATGCCAAGGCAATGACTCTCTACAGCCAGCTAGACCAAGCCTTTTCATTCTATGAGCCTGAATTTATGGAGATTAGTGAAGAGCAGTATGCTGACTTTTTAGAGGCTCAACCAAAATTGCAGGTTTATCAACACTATTTTGACAAGCTTTTACAAGGCAAGGAACACGTTCTATCACAACGTGAAGAAGAATTATTGGCTGGAGCTGGAGAAATCTTTGGTTCGGCAAGTGAAACCTTCGCTATCTTGGACAATGCGGATATTGTGTTCCCTTATGTCCTTGACGATGATGGTAAAGAAGTTCAGCTCTCTCATGGGACTTACACACGTTTGATGGAGTCTAAAAATCGTGAGGTGCGTCGTGGTGCCTATCAAGCACTTTATGCGACTTATGAACAATTCCAACATACCTATGCCAAAACCTTGCAAACCAATGTTAAGGTGCAAAACTACCGTGCCAAAGTTCGCAACTATAAGAGTGCTCGTCATGCAGCCCTCGCTGCGAATTTTGTTCCAGAGAGTGTTTATGACAATTTGGTAGCAGCAGTTCGCAAGCATTTGCCACTCTTGCATCGTTACCTTGAACTTCGTTCAAAAATCTTGGGAATTTCAGACCTCAAGATGTACGATGTCTACACACCACTTTCATCTGTTGAATATAGTTTTACCTACCAAGAAGCCTTGAAAAAAGCAGAAGATGCCTTGGCAGTCTTGGGTGAGGATTACTTGAGCCGTGTTAAACGTGCCTTCAGCGAGCGTTGGATTGATGTTTACGAAAACCAAGGCAAGCGTTCAGGAGCCTACTCTGGTGGTTCTTACGATACCAATGCCTTCATGCTTCTCAACTGGCAGGACAATCTAGACAATCTCTTCACCCTTGTTCATGAAACAGGTCACAGTATGCATTCAAGCTATACTCGTGAAACTCAGCCTTATGTTTACGGAGATTATTCTATCTTCTTGGCTGAGATTGCATCAACTACCAATGAAAATATCTTGACGGAGAAATTATTGGAAGAAGTGGAAGATGATGCAACGCGCTTTGCTATTCTCAATAACTTCCTAGATGGTTTCCGTGGAACAGTTTTCCGCCAAACTCAATTTGCTGAGTTTGAACACGCGATTCACCAAGCGGATCAAAATGGTGAAGTCTTGACAAGTGATTTCCTAAATAAACTCTACGCAGACTTGAACCAAGAGTATTATGGTTTGAGTAAGGAAGACAATCCTGAAATCCAATACGAGTGGGCTCGCATTCCACACTTCTACTATAACTACTATGTATACCAATATTCAACTGGCTTTGCAGCAGCCTCAGCTCTGGCTGAAAAGATTGTCCATGGTAGTCAAGAAGACCGTGACCGCTATATCGACTATCTCAAGGCAGGTAAGTCTGACTATCCACTTAATGTCATGAGAAAAGCTGGTGTTGATATGGAGAAGGAAGACTATCTCAACGATTCCTTTGCAGTCTTTGAACGTCGTTTGAATGAGTTTGAAGCCCTTGTTGAAAAATTGGGATTGGCATAAGATGGTTGAATCGTATAGTAAAAATGCTAACCATAACATGCGTCGTCCTGTCGTCAAGGAAGAAATTGTAGACTTGATGCGTCAGCGCCAAAAGCAAGTCACAGGATCTTTGAAAGAATTGGAAGACTTTGCCCGCAAGGAAAATATTCCCATTATTCCCCATGAAACGGTAGCTTATTTCCGTTTTCTCATGGAAACAATGCAGCCTAAAAATATTCTGGAAATTGGGACGGCTATCGGTTTTTCAGCCCTCTTGATGGCAGAACATGCGCCAAAGACCAAGATTACAACCATTGACCGCAATCCAGAGATGATTGGATTTGCCAAGGAAAATTTCGCCCAGTTTGACAGTCGCAAGCAAATTACGCTCTTAGAAGGAGATGCGGTAGATGTCTTATCTACCTTGACAGAGTCCTATGATTTTGTCTTTATGGATTCAGCCAAGTCTAAATATATCGTCTTTCTGCCAGAAATCCTCAAACATTTGGACGTTGGAGGTGTGGTTGTCTTGGATGATATTTTCCAAGGTGGTGATGTTGCTAAGGATATTATGGAAGTCCGTCGTGGTCAGCGAACTATTTACAGAGGACTTCAAAGACTATTTGATGCAACCTTAGACAATCCAGGACTCACCGCAACACTAGTACCTCTGGGAGATGGCATTCTCATGCTTCGTAAAAATGTAGCAGATGTTCAATTGCCTGACAGCGAATGATTTTCAGAAAAATTTAAGAAAATATAGTAAAATAGATAGGGTAACACTTATCTCAAAGGAGTAGACATGAAGAAAAAACTATTGGCAGGTGCCATTACACTATTATCAGTAGCAACTTTAGCAGCTTGTTCGAAAGGTTCAGAAGGGGCAGATCTTATCAGCATGAAAGGGGATGTCATCACAGAACATCAATTTTATGAGCAAGTGAAAAGCAATCCTTCAGCTCAACAAGTATTGTTGAACATGACCATCCAAAAAGTATTTGAGAAGCAATATGGCTCAGAAGTAGATGACAAAGAAGTCAACGATACTATTGCCGAAGAAGAGAAACAATATGGTGAGAACTACCAACGTGTCTTATCGCAAGCAGGAATGACTCTTGAAACACGTAAAGCTCAAATTCGTACAAGTAAATTGGTTGAGTTGGCAGTTAAGAAAGCAGCAGAAGCTGAATTGACAGATGATGCTTACAAGAAGGCCTTTGACGAATACACTCCTGATGTGACTGCTCAAATTATCCGTTTGGACAATGAAGACAAAGCTAAAGAAATTCTTGAAAAAGCTAAAGCTAGTGATGCAGACTTTGCTCAATTAGCCAAAGATAATTCAACAGATGAGAAAACTAAAGCGAATGGTGGAGAAATCACTTTTGATTCTGCTTCAACAGAAGTACCAGAACAAGTTAAAAAAGCTGCTTTTGCTTTAGATGTAAACGGTGTTTCTGATGTGATTAGCGTTACTGGAACACAAGCCTACAGCAGTCAATATTACATTGTTAAACTGATTAAGAAAACAGAAAAATCATCTAATATTGACGATTACAAAGAAAAATTAAAAACTGTTATCTTAACTCAAAAACAAAACGACGCATCATTTGTTCAAAGTATTATCGGAAAAGAATTGCAAGCAGCCAATATCAAGGTTAAAGATCAAGCCTTCCAAAATATCTTCACTCAATACATCGGTGGTGGAGATTCAAGCTCAAGCAGTTCTTCAAAAGAATAAAACAGAAAAGAGCCAAGTGCTCTTTTTCTTATGAGAAAATCTTCTATCTTAAGGGTAAGAGTTTTTTTCTTTCGGAAAAAATGGTATAATAGCAATCAAAACTAGAAAATAAACGGAATTTGGGAATAATTTCTTTTGTTCTCATTAGATTGGTGATACTATGAAGATTAGTAAGAGGCACCTGTTAAACTATTCTATTCTAGTTCCTTACTTACTTTTATCTATTTTGGGTTTGATTGTAGTCTATTCTACAACCAGTGCCATTCTTATCGAAGAAGGTAAAAGTGCCCTCCAATTGGTTCGAAGTCAGGGAATGTTTTGGATATTTAGTTTAATATTGATTGCCTTGATATATAAGCTGAAACTGAATTTTTTAAGAAAAGAACGACTTTTATTTATTGTTATGTTTGTTGAGCTGATTCTCTTAGCTCTGGCTCGCTTAATTGGTACGCCAGTCAATGGAGCCTATGGTTGGATTTCAGTAGGACCTTTGACCATTCAGCCAGCGGAGTATTTGAAGATTATCATCGTCTGGTACTTGGCCCAACGTTTTTCAAAACAACAGGATGAAATTGGTATTTACGATTTTCAAGTTTTAACTCAAAATCAATGGATTCCTCGAGCTTTTAATGATTGGCGTTTTGTCCTCTTGGTAATGATAGGAAGTTTGGCTATTTTCCCAGATTTGGGGAATGCTACAATCCTAGCGCTGGTCGCCTTGATTATGTATACAGTTAGTGGGATTGCTCATCGTTGGTTTATAGCCTTTATCGGTGTATTGGTAGGAGTTTCAGCCCTATCCTTATCAGCTATTTCTATGATTGGGGTTGATAAGTTTTCAAAAGTTCCAGTATTTGGTTACGTTGCTAAGCGTTTCAGTGCCTACTTTAATCCCTTTGCTGATTTGGCAGGAGCAGGCCACCAACTTGCAAATTCCTACTTTGCCATGGTAAATGGTGGTTGGTTTGGTCTAGGATTAGGAAATTCAATCGAAAAACGTGGTTATTTACCAGAGGCCCATACAGATTTTGTATTTTCAATTGTCATTGAAGAGTTTGGATTTGTGGGAGCCAGCTTGATTTTAGCCCTTGTCTTTTTCCTGATTTTGCGGATTATCCTAGTCGGTATTCGTGCTAAGAATCCCTTTAATTCCATGATGGCGATTGGGGTTGGGGGGATGATGCTGGTACAGGTATTTGTTAATATTGGCGGAATTTCGGGCATTATTCCTTCGACAGGAGTAACCTTCCCCTTCTTATCACAAGGAGGGAACAGTCTCCTAGTCTTGTCTGTAGCCATCGCCTTTGTCTTAAATATTGATGCAAGTGAAAAACGTGCCCAATTATATGAGGAGTTAGAAGCTCACTCATCAAACTATATGTAGAGTTGATAGTGGAAAGGATTACCTATGTCTCTTCAAAAATTAGAAAACTATAGTAATAAAGCTGTCGTGCAAGAAGAAGTATTGATTTTAACAGAATTGTTAGAAGATATCACTAAAAATATGCTTGCCCCAGAGACTTTTGCAAAAATCATGGAGTTGAAAGAATTATCAACTCAAGAAGATTATCAAGGATTGAACCAATTAGTTACGAGTCTGTCAAATGATGAAATGGCCTATATTTCACGCTATTTCTCTATCTTGCCTCTCTTGATTAATATTTCAGAAGATGTGGATTTGGCCTATGAAATCAACCACCAAAATAATATCGATCAAGATTATCTTGGGAAATTATCGGCAACGATCAAAATGGTTGCAGAAAAAGAAAATGCGGTTGAAATTCTAGAACACTTGAATGTTGTCCCTGTTTTGACTGCCCATCCAACACAAGTACAACGTAAGAGTATGCTGGATTTGACCAATCATATCCATACCCTTTTGCGTAAGTATCGTGATGTGAAATTAGGATTGATTAATAAGGAAAAATGGCATAATGATCTCCGTCGTTACATTGAGATTATCATGCAGACAGACATGATTCGTGAAAAGAAATTGAAAGTAACCAATGAAATCACGAATGTTATGGAATACTACAATAGTTCATTCCTGAAGGCAGTTCCTCATTTGACTGCTGAGTACAAGCGTCTGGCTAAAAAACATGGCTTGGAGTTAAAACATCCTAAACCAATTACCATGGGAATGTGGATTGGTGGAGACCGTGATGGGAATCCCTTTGTTACAGCAGATACCTTGAAACAATCTGCTATGACTCAGTGTGAAGTCATCATGAACTACTATGATGAAAAGATTTACCAACTTTATCGTGAATTCTCTCTCTCAACCAGTATTGTCAATGTGAGCAAGCAAGTCAGAGAAATGGCTCGTCAATCCAAAGATAATTCGATCTATCGTGAAAAAGAGCTTTACCGTCGTGCCTTGTTTGATATTCAATCAAAAATCCAAGCAACAAAAACCTATCTGATTGAGGATAAGGAAGTTGGGGCTCGCTATGAAACAGCTAATGATTTTTATAAGGATTTAATTACTATTCGTGATTCCCTTTTAGAAAATAAGGGCGAAGCACTGATTTCTGGTGATTTTGTTGAGTTAATTCAGGCAGTTGAAATTTTTGGTTTCTATTTGGCATCTATTGACATGCGTCAAGATTCTAGTGTTCATGAAGCCTGTGTAGCTGAACTCTTGAAATCAGCTGGTATTCATTCGCATTATAGTGAACTAGGTGAAGAAGAAAAATGCCAGCTTCTCTTGAAAGAATTGGAAGAAGATCCGCGTATTCTTTCTGCCACTCATGTTGAAAAATCAGAGTTACTTGAAAAAGAATTAGCAATCTTTAAGGCTGCCCGTAAGTTGAAAGATAAGTTGGGAGATGATGTCATTCGTCAGACCATCATTTCACATGCAACCAGCGTATCAGACATGTTGGAATTGGCTATCTTGCTAAAAGAAGTAGGGTTAGTTGATAAAGAAAGAGCCCGTGTCCAAATTGTTCCTCTCTTTGAAACAATTGAGGACTTGGACCACTCAGAAGAAACTATGAGAGAATACCTTTCTCTTCCTCTTGCTAAGAAATGGATTGCTTCACGTAATAACTACCAAGAAATCATGCTTGGTTACTCTGATAGTAATAAAGATGGTGGTTACCTTTCATCATGTTGGACCCTCTACAAGGCTCAACAACAATTGACTGCTATTGGAGATGAATTTGGCGTTAAGGTTACCTTCTTCCACGGCCGTGGTGGGACTGTCGGTCGTGGTGGTGGACCAACCTATGAAGCCATCACCTCTCAACCTCTCAAGTCCATTAAGGATCGTATCCGCTTGACGGAGCAGGGTGAAGTAATTGGCAATAAATATGGTAACAAAGACGCAGCTTACTATAACCTTGAAATGTTGGTTTCGGCGGCCATTAACCGTATGATTACTCAGAAGAAGAGCGATACCAACACCTCAAATCGTTACGAAGCTATTATGGACCAAGTGGTGGACCGTAGTTACGATATCTACCGTGATTTGGTCTTTGGTAATGATCATTTCTATGATTATTTCTTCGAGTCAAGTCCAATCAAGGCTATTTCAAGCTTTAATATTGGTTCTCGTCCAGCCGCTCGTAAGACTATTACTGAAATCGGTGGTTTGCGAGCTATCCCTTGGGTATTCTCATGGTCGCAAAGTCGCGTCATGTTCCCTGGATGGTATGGAGTTGGTTCAAGCTTCAAGGAATTTATCGATAAAAATCCAGAGAATATTGCTATCTTACGAGATATGTACCAAAATTGGCCTTTCTTCCAATCGCTCCTTTCAAATGTTGATATGGTCTTGTCAAAATCAAATATGAATATTGCTTTTGAATATGCCAAACTTTGTGAAGATGATCAAGTAAAAGCAATCTATGAGACTATTCTAAATGAATGGCAAGTCACCAAGGAAGTTATCTTGGCTATCGAAGGTTACGATGAACTCTTGGCTGAAAATCCATATCTAAAAGCAAGTTTGGATTACCGTATGCCTTATTTTAATATTCTCAACTATATCCAGTTGGAGTTGATTAAACGTCAACGCCGAGGAGAATTATCAAGCGATCAAGAAAAATTAATCCATACAACCATCAACGGAATTGCGACAGGATTGCGTAATTCAGGCTGATACCTATCAAACTTCCTCTTTTCTATAGGGGAAGTTTTTGAATAGTTTAAAAAAATGCTAAAAGAGTCTTGACAAGTAGTTGAAAAATGATATAATTTAACCATTCAGAAAAGTAATCATTCAAACTTTTTAGAGAGTCTGTGGTAGCTGAAAACAGATAAGTGGCGATGATGAAAATTGGGCTGGATGTTATTTAGAATTTGAAATCATAAAAATTCGGTGAGCACACCTTACAGTGCATCTCGTTATTGCGAGACAGAGCGATAGGGAAATTCCCTATAATTGAGGTGGTACCGCGCATCGACGTCCTCACACAAGTTTTTTGTGTGAGGACTTTTTTGATGGAGGTTAGTATGGAAAGAAAACGATGGCGTCGCTTGTTTATACTCAATGAAAATCAAAAAGCAAACTAGGAAGCTAGCCGCAAGCTGCTCAAAACACTGTTTTGAGGTTGTGGATAGAACTGACAGAGTCAGTATCATATACCTACGGTAAGGCGACGCTGACGTGGTTTGAAGAGATTTTTGAAGAGTATTAGATAAGTGAAGTATTTTAAAGGAATAAAAAGGAGAAATAGAATGAAAAATAAACGTTTAATTGGAATTATCGCTGCCTTAGCAGTCTTAGTAGCAGGAAGCTTGATTTATTCTTCAATGAATAAACCAGAAGCTAAGAATGAAAAGAAAGTTGCCAAAGTTGGTGTCCTTCAGTTTGTGAGCCATCCATCTCTTGATTTGATTTATAAAGGAATTCAAGATGGACTTGCAGAAGAAGGTTATAAAGATGACCAAGTTAAAATCGATTTTATGAACTCAGAAGGTGACCAAAGTAAGGTTGCGACAATGAGTAAACAATTGGTTGCAAATGGGAATGACCTTGTGGTTGGTATTGCAACACCAGCAGCTCAAGGATTGGCTAGTGCAACAAAAGACCTACCGGTTATCATGGCTGCTATTACAGACCCAATTGGTGCTAACTTGGTCAAAGATTTGAAAAAACCAGGTGGTAACATTACAGGTGTATCTGACCATAATCCAGCTCAACAACAAGTTGAACTCATCAAAGCTCTCACACCAAATGTGAAAACAATCGGAGCCCTTTACTCAAGTAGTGAAGACAATTCAAAAACACAGGTTGAAGAATTTAAGGCTTATGCTGAAAAAGCTGGTTTGACAGTGGAAACATTTGCAGTTCCTTCAACAAATGAAATTGCTTCAACAGTTAACGTTATGACTAGTAAGGTCGATGCTATCTGGGTTCCAATCGACAACACCATTGCTTCAGCCTTCTCAACTGTTGTTTCAAGTAATCAATCCGCTAAAAAACCAATCTACCCAAGCGCAACTGCCATGGTAGAAGCAGGTGGTTTGGCATCCGTTGTAGTTGACCAACACGACCTTGGTGTGGCAACAGGTAAAATGATTGCGCAAGTCTTGAAAGGTGCAAAACCAGCCGATACTCCAGTCAATGTCTTTTCAACAGGTAAGTCAGTAATCAATAAAAAATTAGCACAAGAACTAGGTATTACGATTCCTGAATCTGTTCTAAAAGAAGCAGGACAAGTAATCGAATAATCTGTAATGGAGGAGTTGGGGACATCTCCTCCAATTTTTTACAATAGAAATCATATAGAAAAGGTTAAGAAACAGATGATATTATCTATTATTTCTCAAGGATTTGTCTGGGCTATTCTAGGTCTGGGAATCTTTATGACATTTAGGATTTTGAACTTTCCAGATATGACGACAGAAGGTTCCTTCCCTCTTGGGGGAGCTGTTGCTGTCACTCTGATAACGAAAGGTGTGAATCCCTTTTTAGCGACACTTGTTGCTGTTGGAGCTGGTTGTTTGGCTGGAATGGCGGCAGGACTTCTTTATACAAAAGGGAAAATCCCAACCTTGCTCTCAGGGATTCTGGTGATGACTTCCTGTCACTCTATCATGCTCTTGATTATGGGACGTGCAAATTTAGGATTGCTTGGAACCAAGCAAATCCAGGATGTTTTGCCTTTTGATTCGGATTTGAATCAACTTTTGACAGGTCTTATCTTTGTCAGTCTTGTTATTGTTCTTATGCTCTTTTTCTTGGATACTAAACTCGGACAAGCCTATATTGCTACAGGTGACAATCCTGATATGGCTAGAAGTTTCGGGATTCATACGGGACGCATGGAGCTTATGGGCTTGGTTTTATCAAATGGTGTGATTGCCCTTGCAGGAGCTCTTATTGCCCAGCAAGAAGGTTATGCCGATGTATCTCGAGGAATTGGGGTTATCGTTGTAGGTCTTGCAAGTTTGATTATTGGGGAAGTTATTTTCAAGAGTTTGAGCTTAGCAGAGCGTCTGGTTGCCATCGTTGTGGGTTCTATCGCCTATCAATTCTTAGTGTGGGCAGTTATTGCTCTTGGCTTTAATACAAGTTACCTTCGTTTATACAGTGCCTTGATTTTGGCAGTCTGCCTCATGATTCCAACATTTAAGCAAACAATCTTGAAAGGAGCCAAGTTAAGCAAATGACAGCAATTGTAGAATTAAAAAATGCAACCAAGGTAGTTAAAAATGGCTTTGATGAAGAAAAGATTATTTTAAATGATGTTTCATTAGAAATTTTTGAACAAGACTTTATCACGATTTTAGGTGGAAATGGTGCTGGGAAATCGACCCTCTTTAACACTATTGCAGGAACCTTATCACTAACCAGTGGGACCATTCGTATTTTAGGTGAAGATGTTACCAAGTTTTCACCAGAGAAGCGAGCCAAGTATCTGTCTCGTGTTTTCCAAGATCCCAAGATGGGAACAGCTCCTCGTATGACGGTCGCTGAAAATCTTTTAATCGCAAAGTTTCGTGGTGAAAAGCGTGGACTCTTTCCACGACGCTTGACTAGTTTTAAGGATGAGTTTCAGACGACTATTGAAAAAGTAGGAAATGGTCTTGAGAAACACTTGAATACACCGATTGAGTTCTTATCAGGTGGGCAAAGACAAGCCTTGAGTCTCTTGATGGCAACCTTGAAGCGACCTGAATTACTCTTGTTAGACGAGCATACTGCAGCTCTTGATCCAAAGACTAGTGTAGCCTTGATGGAATTGACAGACGAATTTGTCAAGAAAGATCAGCTGACAGCCTTGATGATTACCCACCATATGGAGGACGCGTTGAAGTACGGAAACCGTCTGATTGTCATGAAAGAAGGTCGTATAATTCAAGACCTTAATAATGAAGAAAAAGCTAAGATGAAAATCTCAGACTACTATCAATTATTTGAATAGATAAACTTTATTTTCATCAAAAAATAGAGAAGAAAAACTTAGAAGCGTTAAAGTGTTTCTGAGTTTTTTTAACTTTCTTTTCTATCTAGAAAAATAAGACAAAGAGAATTACGGAAAGCGTATGAAATGGTTTACTTTTTTTCAGAAATAAGCTATACTAGTTTACGTGAAACTATGATAAGATGGAGGTATTGTGTATGGTTGACAAACAAGTCATTGAAGAAATCAAAAACAATGCCAACATTGTGGAAGTCATAGGAGATGTGATTTCTTTACAAAAGGCAGGACGGAACTATCTAGGGCTCTGTCCTTTTCATGGTGAAAAAACACCTTCTTTCAACGTTGTAGAAGACAAGCAGTTTTACCACTGTTTTGGTTGTGGTCGCTCAGGTGATGTCTTTAAGTTCATAGAGGAGTACCAAGGGGTTCCCTTTATGGAGGCTGTCCAAATCTTAGGTCAGCGTGTTGGGATAGAGGTTGAAAAAACGCTTTATAATGAACAGAAGTCAGTTTCGCCTCACCAAGCTCTCTATGATATGCATGAAGATGCAGCCAAATTTTACCATGCTATTCTCATGACAACGACTATGGGAGAAGAGGCCAGAAATTACCTTTATCAGCGTGGGTTGACAGATGAAGTGCTCAAGCATTTTCGGATTGGTTTAGCACCTCCAGAACGAAACTATCTCTATCAACGTTTGTCTGATCAGTATCGTGATGAGGATTTTCTAGATTCAGGGCTATTTTACCTATCAGATGCCAATCAATTTGTAGACACTTTTCACAATCGGATCATGTTTCCCCTGACAAATGACCAAGGAAAGGTTATTGCCTTCTCAGGTCGTATCTGGCAGAAAACGGATTCACAAACTTCTAAGTATAAAAATAGCCGATCGACTGCAATTTTTAACAAAAGTTACGAATTATATCATATGGATAGGGCTAAAAAATCTTCTGGAAAAGCCAGTGAGATTTATCTGATGGAAGGATTCATGGATGTCATCGCAGCCTATCGGGCTGGAATAGAAAATGCTGTAGCGTCTATGGGAACGGCCTTAAGTCGTGAGCATGTTGAGCATCTGAAAAGGTTAACCAAGAAGTTGGTTCTTGTTTATGATGGTGATAAGGCTGGGCAAGCCGCGACATTGAAAGCGCTGGACGAAATTGGTGATATGCCTGTGCAAATCGTTAGCATGCCTGATAACTTGGATCCAGATGAGTATCTACAAAAAAATGGACCAGAAGACTTGGCCTATCTGTTAACGAAAACTCGTATTAGTCCGATTGAGTTTTACATTCATCAGTATAAGCCTGAAAACAGTGAAAATCTGCAGGCACAGATTGAGTTTATTGAAAAAATAGCTCCCTTGATTGTTCAAGAAAAATCTATTACTGCTCAAAACAGCTATATACATATTTTAGCTGACAGTCTGGCGTCCTTTGATTATGCCCAGATTGAGCAGATTGTTAATGAGAGTCGTCAGGCGCAAAGGCAGAATCGTATGGAAGGAATTTCCAGACCGATGCCAATCACTATGCCTGTCACCAAGCAGTTATCGGCTATTATGAGGGCAGAAGCCCATCTACTTTATCGAATGATGGAATCTCCCCTTGTTTTGAATGATTACCGTTTGCGAGAAGACTTTGCATTTGACACTCCTGAATTTCAGGTTTTATATGACTTGCTTGGCCAGTATGGAAATCTTCCTCCAGAAGTTCTAGCGGAGCAGACAGAGGAAGTTGAAAGAGCATGGTATCAAGTTTTAGCTCAGGATTTACCATCTGAGATGTCACCTCAGGAACTTAGTGAAGTAGAAATGACTCGAAACAAGGCTCTCTTGAATCAGGACAATATGAGAATCAAAAAGAAGGTGCAGGAAGCTAGCCATGTAGGAGATACAGACACAGCCTTAGAAGAATTGGAACGTTTAATTTCCCAAAAGAGAAGAATGGAGTAATAATGGCAACAAAACAAAAAGAAGTAACAACATTTGACGTACAAGTAGCAGAATTTATCCGTAATCATAAACAAAAAGGGACAGCAACTGATGATGAAATCAATGCTAGTCTGGTGATTCCTTTTACCTTGGACGCTGATGGGATTGAAGATCTCTTGCAACGGATTCAGGATGCAGGAATTTCTATCACAGATAATGAAGGTAATCCAAGTGCGCGTGTTCTTAGTGCAGAAGAAGAACCAGAACTCAGTGACGAGGACTTGATTGGTTCAACTTCGGCTAAGGTTAATGACCCTGTCCGTATGTACTTGAAAGAAATCGGGGTCGTACCTCTCTTGACCAATGAAGAGGAAAAAGAATTGGCGCTTGCTGTTGAAGCGGGTGATATCGAAGCCAAACAACGTCTTGCGGAAGCCAACCTTCGTTTAGTTGTTTCTATTGCCAAACGCTATGTTGGCCGTGGTATGCAGTTCCTTGACTTGATTCAAGAAGGGAACATGGGCTTGATGAAGGCGGTTGACAAGTTTGATTATTCTAAAGGATTTAAGTTCTCAACTTATGCAACTTGGTGGATTCGTCAGGCTATCACCCGTGCTATTGCGGATCAAGCTCGTACTATCCGTATCCCAGTTCACATGGTTGAAACGATTAACAAGCTTGTTCGTGAACAGCGTAATCTCCTTCAAGAATTGGGACAAGATCCAACGCCAGAACAAATCGCTGAACGTATGGATATGACACCTGATAAGGTTCGTGAAATCTTGAAGATTGCTCAAGAACCGGTATCCCTTGAAACTCCTATTGGTGAAGAGGATGATAGTCACCTTGGGGACTTTATCGAAGATGAAGTGATTGAAAATCCAGTGGACTATACAACTCGTATCGTCTTGCGTGAGCAGTTGGATGAGGTCTTGGATACTCTTACAGACCGTGAAGAAAATGTTTTGCGTCTACGTTTTGGGCTAGATGATGGGAAAATGCGCACCCTTGAAGATGTGGGTAAAGTCTTTAACGTAACCCGTGAGCGTATCCGTCAGATTGAAGCTAAAGCTTTGAGAAAACTACGCCAACCAAGTCGCAGCAAACCGCTTCGTGATTTTATTGAAGACTAAGAGTGAGGATGAATATGGCTTATACAGAAGAGCAAATTGAAAATATCAAAACACGAATTTTATCAGCCTTGGAAGAAGTTATTGACCCTGAGTTGGGAATCGATATTGTCAATCTTGGTTTGATTTATGAGATTCGTTTTGACGGCGACACAGGACAAACAGAGATTGATATGACTTTGACAACCATGGGGTGTCCCCTGGCAGATCTTTTGACAGACCAGATTTATGATGCCATGACAGAGGTGCCAGAAGTAACGGATACTGAGGTTAAATTAGTCTGGTATCCAGCCTGGACTGTTGAAAAAATGAGTCGCTATGCACGCATTGCCCTTGGCATTAAGTAAACAAATAAAAGCATGTGAGAGATTATTGGAAAAGCGAGGAAATTTCCCCCTCTTTTCCTCTAGTCTCTCCTTTCTTTTGCTGATTTTATTCAAAGAAAATGATATAATAGTAGCTATGGAAAAAAAGAAATTACGCATCAATATGTTGAGTTCAAGTGAGAAAGTAGCAGGACAAGGAGTTTCAGGTGCCTACCGTGAATTAGTTCGTCTTCTTCACCGTGATGCCAAGGACCAATTGATTGTTACAGAAAATCTTCCAATCGAGGCAGATGTGACTCACTTTCATACGATTGATTTCCCCTATTATTTATCTACATTCCAAAAGAAACGTTCAGGGAGAAAAATTGGCTATGTGCATTTCTTGCCTGATACACTTGAGGGGAGTTTGAAAATTCCATTTTTCTTAAAGGGAATTGTCAAACGCTATGTATTTTCTTTTTACAACCGGATGGAGCACTTGGTTGTGGTTAATCCTATGTTTATCGAGGATTTGGTGGCAGCTGGTATTCCACGTGAAAAAGTGACCTATATTCCTAACTTTGTCAATAAGGAAAAATGGCATCCCCTTCCACAAGAAGAGGTAGCGAGTCTGCGAACAGAGCTAGGTCTTAGTGATAATCAGTTTATCGTAGTAGGTGCTGGTCAAGTTCAGAAACGCAAAGGTATTGACGATTTTATCCGTCTGGCTGAGGAATTGCCCCAAATTACCTTTATCTGGGCAGGTGGTTTCTCTTTTGGTGGTATGACAGATGGTTATGAACGTTACAAGAAAATCATGGAGAATCCCCCTAAAAATTTGATTTTTCCAGGTATTGTATCGCCAGAGCGGATGCGCGAATTGTATGCCCTAGCGGACCTTTTCTTGTTGCCTAGTTACAATGAACTCTTTCCTATGACTATCCTAGAAGCTGCTAGTTGTGAAGCTCCGATTATGTTGCGTGATTTGGATCTTTATAAGGTGATTTTGGAGGGAAATTATCGGGCTACAGCAGACAGAGAAGAGATGAAAGAAGCTATTCTGGAATATCAAGCGAATCCTGCTGCTTTAAAAGATTTGAAAGAAAAAGCTAAGAATATTTCTAGAGAGTATTCAGAAGAGCATCTGTTACAAATCTGGTTGGACTTTTATGAGAAACAAGCCGCTTTAGGGAGAAAGTAAAAAGTGAGGTAATCTATGCGAATTGGTTTATTTACAGATACCTATTTTCCTCAGGTTTCAGGTGTTGCGACCAGTATTCGGACCTTGAAAACAGAACTTGAAAAGCAGGGGCACGCTGTTTTTATCTTTACGACGACAGATAAGGATGTCAATCGTTATGAAGATTGGCAAATTATCCGCATTCCAAGTGTTCCTTTCTTTGCTTTTAAGGATCGTCGCTTTGCCTATCGAGGATTCAGTAAGGCGCTTGAAATTGCTAAACAGTATCAACTGGATATTATCCATACTCAGACAGAATTTTCTCTTGGTTTGTTGGGGATTTGGATTGCGCGTGAATTGAAGATTCCCGTTATTCATACCTATCACACCCAGTACGAAGACTATGTACATTATATTGCCAAGGGGATGTTGATTCGTCCTAGTATGGTCAAGTATCTGGTTAGAGGTTTTTTGCATGATGTGGATGGGGTGATTTGCCCGAGTGAGATTGTCCGAGACTTGCTATCTGACTATAAAGTCAAGGTTGAGAAAAGGGTCATTCCAACTGGGATTGAATTAGCTAAGTTTGAGCGTCCGGAAATCAAGCAGGAAAATTTGACAGAACTGCGTACTAAACTAGGAATTCAAGATGATGAAAAGATGTTGCTTAGTCTTTCCAGAATTTCCTATGAAAAAAATATTCAAGCAGTACTAGCAGCCTTTGCAGAAGTTCTGAAAGAAGAAGACAAGGTCAAACTGGTGGTAGCTGGGGATGGTCCTTATCTGGATGACCTCAAAGAGCAAGCCAAGAAACTAGAGATTCAAGACTACGTCATCTTTACAGGCATGATTGCTCCTAGTGAGACGGCTCTTTACTATAAGGCGGCGGATTTCTTCATCTCGGCATCGACAAGTGAAACGCAAGGTTTGACATACTTGGAAAGCTTAGCCAGTGGAACGCCTGTCATTGCTCATGGAAATCCTTATCTGGATAATCTTATCAGTGATAAAATGTTTGGAACCTTGTACTATGGGGAACATGATTTGGCTGGAGCTATTTTGGAAGCCCTGATTGCAACTCCAGATATGGATGAGCATACCTTATCAGAGAAATTGTACGAGATTTCAGCTGAGAACTTTGGAAAACGAGTGCATGAGTTTTATCTGGATGCCATTATTTCAAATAACTTCCAGAAAGATTTAGCAAAAGATGATACGGTCAGTCAGCGTATCTTTAAGACAGTTTTGTATCTACCGCAACAGGTGGTTGCTGTGCCTGTAAAAGGCTCTAGACGAATGCTGAGGGCTTCAAAAACACAGTTAATCAGCATCAGAGATTATTGGAAAGACCGTGAAGAATAGAAAGAGGAATAGCTATGAAAAAACAATTGATGAGAAGTGGTAGTGATCAAAAAATTGCTGGAGTATGTGCTGGGGTCGCAAATTATTTTGATATTGATCCGACTATTGTTCGTGTAATATGGGGTGTTCTTGCATTTTGTTATGGGGCAGGAATTGTAGCTTATATCATTTTATGGATTATTGCGCCAGTAGCAACTGACTATTGAAAACTAGCTAAATTCATGCTAAGATAATAGAAAATAGAATGTAACGAAGGAGATAAAAATGGCATTTGGAGATAATGGAAAACGTAAAAAAACGATGTTTGAGAAATTAACCTTGCTTATCGTACTTATCATGTTAGTAGCAAGTATTTTGGGTATTTTTGCAACTGCAATTGGTGCCCTCAGTAATCTATAAAATAGATTCAAGAAAATTTTGTGACTGGGATTTCCCAGCCCTTTTTTAAAGTGAGAAGAAAAAATGAGTATGTTTTTAGATACAGCCAAGATTAAGGTCAAGGCTGGTAATGGTGGCGATGGTATGGTTGCCTTTCGCCGTGAAAAATATGTCCCTAATGGCGGTCCTTGGGGTGGTGACGGTGGTCGTGGAGGTAATGTGGTCTTCGTTGTAGACGAAGGTCTACGTACTCTCATGGATTTCCGCTACAACCGTCATTTCAAGGCTGATTCTGGTGAAAAAGGAATGACCAAAGGGATGCATGGTCGTGGTGCTGAGGACCTTAGAGTTCGAGTGCCACAAGGTACGACCGTTCGTGATGCAGAGACTGGTAAGGTTTTGACAGATTTGATTGAACATGGTCAAGAATTTATCGTTGCCCACGGTGGTCGTGGTGGACGTGGAAATATTCGTTTCGCGACACCAAAAAATCCTGCACCGGAAATCTCTGAAAATGGAGAACCAGGTCAGGAACGCGAGTTACAATTGGAACTTAAAATCCTTGCGGATGTTGGTTTAGTAGGCTTTCCATCTGTAGGTAAATCGACACTTTTAAGTGTTATTACCTCAGCTAAACCAAAAATCGGTGCCTACCACTTTACCACTATTGTGCCAAATTTAGGTATGGTTCGTACCCAATCAGGTGAATCCTTTGCAGTAGCTGATTTACCAGGTTTGATTGAAGGTGCTAGTCAAGGTGTTGGTTTGGGAACCCAGTTCCTCCGTCACATTGAGCGTACACGTGTTATCCTTCATATTATTGATATGTCAGCTAGCGAAGGCCGTGATCCTTATGAGGATTATCTTGCCATCAATAAGGAGCTGGAGTCATATAATCTTCGTCTCATGGAGCGTCCACAGATTATTGTAGCTAATAAGATGGACATGCCTGAGAGTCAGGAAAATCTTGTAGAATTTAAGAAAAAATTAGCTGAAAACTACGATGAATTTGAAGAGTTACCAGCTATCTTTCCAATATCTGGTTTGACCAAGCAAGGGCTGGCAACGCTTTTGGATGCGACAGCTGAATTGTTAGATAAGACACCAGAATTCTTGCTCTACGACGAGTCAGATATGGAAGAAGAAGCTTACTATGGATTTGACGAGGAAGAAAAAGCCTTTGAAATTAGCCGTGATGACGATGCGACATGGGTACTTTCTGGTGAAAAACTCATGAAACTCTTTAATATGACCAACTTTGATCGTGATGAATCTGTCATGAAATTTGCCCGTCAGCTTCGTGGTATGGGGGTTGATGAAGCCCTTCGTGCGCGTGGTGCTAAGGATGGGGACTTGGTCCGCATTGGTAAATTTGAGTTTGAATTTGTAGACTAGGAGACTGATATGGGAGATAAACCGATATCTTTCCGAGATGCGGATGGCAACTTCGTTTCCGCCGCAGACGTTTGGAATGAAAAGAAATTGGAAGAACTGTTTAATCGTCTCAATCCAAATCGTGCCTTGAGATTGGCACGAACTAAAAAAGACAATCCATCTCAGTAAAATAGATAAAAAGATTCCGTGCCAGATCAGACACGGAATTTTGTTATTCTTCAAAGAAAAATGGTGGAGCGAATTTTTTCAGTTCTTCAAAGCATTTTTGGGCAGCTTCTGCATCTTCACAGATGACAAGACAGACATCATCGCCACAGAGGGTACCGATAGCATCAGGGAAGCTCAAAGCATCAATGATAGAACCAAAGGATTGAGCAAGGCCAGGAAGGGTTTTTAGTAGGACTTGGTGTTGAACTGGACGCATCAAGACAAGAGCATCTTCCATATAAATTTCGAGACGTTTTTCCCATTTTGAGGTTGAACCTGCATTGAGCACGTAGTAAGAGTTGTCTTCTTCTCGTACTTTTGAAAGGTTCATACTTTTAATATCTCTCGAAAGTGTAGCTTGTGTAACTTGAATATCATTATCGGCAAGAAGAGCTTGTAGCTCAGCTTGAGTATGAATTTTGTTTTTTGTTACAAGAGCTCGTATGAGTTGGTGTCGGTGTTCAGATTTATTCATAAAATGTTACTCCTTGTACTAGATATAAAAAACGTGGACTGAACGAGATTGTCAGTCGGGTGGTAAGCGGTATTGTCACGTATGATGATTTCAAAGTCAGTAGTATAGGACTAAACGGAGAGAATCTCCCTCTTTTCACTTGTCACTAGTTGGGTGGAGATGAATTGGCTCTCTATCCGTTTATTTACATTGGTGTCCTCTACTAACAGTAAATCACTCAATTAGGTTAGCCTTTTGTCACGACTTGTTGTGAATTTATGCCAAATGGCAATTCACAGAGATTATCCAACATGTGGTCTGGTAGCGAGTATTATAAGTGATTGCACATGTTGGTTAGGGTCTTAGTATCTTTTGTCCAAGATCCAGTTTTAGACATGTCATAGGTCTAGATTAGGATTGAATTTGATACCAAGTTTATGTGTAGTTTAACAGTTCAAATGGAAATAGTTCCATATTGAAAGTCTGATATTATACCTTTTGACAAGGTAGGATAAGACTAGACTGTTCAAGATCGACAGTCAGCTGGTAAGCGGTATTGTCACGGATGGTGATTTCAAAGTCAGTAGTATAGAGAACTAAACGAAGAATATCTCCTTCTTTTAGCTTATAAATAGTTGGTTGCAGTTTAAACTGGATATCCATCCATTCATCTGCAGTAATATCCTCTACCAACAGTAAATCATTTCTATTTTGTAAATTGAGATAGCCTTTTGTCACGACTCGTTGCGCATTTTCACGAAATGGCAATTCACAGAGATTTTCCAACATGTGATAGCGACCGTTGTCAATGGTTCTAGCACTTAAAACAGCTGGATAAGGTTGTAGATATTTCTTTTGTCCAAGTTCCAGTAGTTGGGCCGATAAGAGCCCCTTATTGGTACTAGATTTAATACGAAGATTGAGCTGAGCGCGACCGTTCAGGTGGAGGTTCTTGGTTACAGGAAGGTCAATAGTAATTTGATTGGCTTTCCCTTGATAGAGGTCTGTATTAAAGGTCTGGTATGTTTTACCATAGCGCTCAAAATCCTTATCTGGGTACTGGTTTTGAATGACTTGCTCTTCTTGACCAAGTGAGAAAGTTTCTGAGCTTTCCTGATTACCAAAATCATCAAGAGTCTGCCAAGTCTGAGGAGCTGTATTGTCCTGCCAGATAACGGTCGGAAGTTGGAAATTTGTATCTTGTCCCAATAATTTCTTAGTCAGTAAGGCGTTCATAGATTCACGGAAGTCAATGGACTGCCAGTTGTTCATATAAACATGGGCACCATTATGGAAAAAGAGATGCTTATTGATATGAGCTGGAAGAGCATGGAACATCTGGTAAACATGAAGTGGTTTGACATTCCAATCCTGTGAACCGTGGGTAAAGACAACCTCAGCCTTTACTTTATGGGCATTGAGCAGATAATTGCGGTCATGCCAAAACTGATTGTAATCGCCAGACTTGCGATCCAGTTGCTCTTTTACTTTTTCCAAATCAGCTTGGTGAGCCTCATTACCACGAATATAGTCGCCAGCTAAGAGATTACGAGAGTAGGTTAGTTCAGCAAGGGAGTCAAAGTCCTCACCTGGATAACCACCTGGGCTAGTGACCAGACCGTTTTCACGGTAGTAGTTATACCATGAAGAAATGCCAGCCTCGGCAATGATGACTTCTAAACCATCGACACCTGTAGTCGCAAGACCATTGGACATGGTACCAAGATAGGAAAGTCCAGTTGTGGCCACTTTTCCGTTTGACCAGTCAGCCTTGACTTGACGCTGGCGCGTGTGATCAGTAAAGGCACGGCAACGACCATTGAGCCAATCGATAACATTTTTATAAGCCTCGATTTGTTGGTAGTCCCCGTTAGTCATGAAACCTGTCGAGTCTTTGGTACCAACACCTGAAACATATAGATTAGCAAAACCACGTGGAAGGAAGTAGTCGTTGAGACTATAGCTAGCGTTGATGTGAGTTAGCTTTTCCTCCGCCTCTGCTACAAGCTCGGCTTGACCTTGGGCTTGGATGAGATTTAGTTGAGGTTCTTCTAGCTCAATCTTGTGAGCAGGTTTAACCTCGAGTTCGCCCTCCATCTTGTAGAGAGCCTTGTCGCTAGCTTTATCATTTGTTCCCTGATGATAAGGACTCGCTGTCATGATAGCAGGGATTTGCCCGTCATAACGAGGACGAATAATGCTGACCTTGACTAAGTTTGGTAGACCTTTTTGGTCAGTATCGACACGAGACTCAACGTAAACGACTTCTCGAATGACATCATGGCTAGAAAAAGTAGCCAAACTCTTACCGTTAAAGTAGTGATAGTCATTATCCTCAGGAATAAGACCGTCACTGACAAGTTGGTCGATAAGAGTGTTCCCCTTTTTGGTGCGAGTATTGAGTAACTGATAGAGATTTTCAATCAAGTCACCGTATACAATAGGAAATCCAGTCTCTTTACGAAAAACTTCACTGTCTTCGAAGTCAACCAAATAAGAAAAGCCTAAAAGTTGAAAAGCCACAGTATAAAAAATATCTGCAGTCAACTCTTTATCTGATTGAAAAAATGCCAATAAGTCAGTTTCTGTATCAACTGCTAAACTGGATAGAGGATAGAAGCTGTTTTTAAAATTAAAAAAGAAACGAATAAGAAACGCTTCAAGCATTTGTTTATTTGTAATGTTGACTGGTAAATCAAATCCATACTTTTTTAATTCAAAGATAATTGTATCTCTAGATAGCGCTAAATAGCTGAATTGATTAAAACGCATAGAACCTCCAGTGAAATTATACTTTAATTTATTATATCAAAAAATTAAAAAAATACCAAAGATAAAATCAAAAACAACAAAAAAACTATTAATATATATATATATATATATATATATATAATTATTTTTCTTGAACTGATAGTGTTTTTGTGATAAAATATATACTATGTAATTGTAACTTGCGGTTACATAATTAAAAAAGGAAAGTTAACATTATGTATAAATCAAAAAGACAAAAAAATAAATCTTTTGATTGGTATGGCTTAAGCCAACGTTTCTCTATTCGTAAGTACCATTTTGGTGCTGCGAGTGTGTTGTTGGGGACAGCCTTGATTTTGGGTGCTGCCCAAACGACTGCCAAGGCAGAAGAAGCAACTACTGAAAATAAAACAGAAGCCGTAACCCCTACTTCAAAAGATGCTGAGGCGGCAGCTACTCCGGCTAATGTGACCTTGCCAGCTACTGAAGCTACAACAGGTGCTCCTGTTCTAGATAAAAAAGAATTGAGCGAAGAAGAAATCGCGAAGTTAGCTGCTGAAGTATCTAAAAAGGATGAAAAAGCATCTGAAACAGCTACAGCTGAAAAAACAGAAGTATCTGACAAAGAAAAAGCAACACTAACTGCTCCTTCAACAGACAAAAAAGTTGATAAAACAGTTGATGAAAAAGTTGATAAAAAGCATGAAAAGAAAGCAGAAAATCCAATTACTGCTACTAAAACTGTCCTTGAACAGTTGACATCTGAAGCAGAAGTATTGAACACAAGTGCCTCAAACTTTGCGGATAAAAAAACAGAAGATAAAGCTGGAAAAGAAGCAATTGCAGCTGCAGTAGCAGCGGCCAAAGTGGAAATTGCGGCATCTAAGAAAGTTCTCAACGAGAAAGATGTTACCGCTGAACAATTGAATCTTCAACTCCAACGTATCTCAACTGCTATCGAAGCTGTTTACGCTACGATGAAACGTGCAGGACATATTGGTAAGGTTGAGGCGGTGTTGGCTGGGGAAACAACTACAGTACCTGCTACTAATAAACCAATCAACTTAGTACCTGTTGTAAATCCATCAAAATTAACAGATTATGAAGTAGCTGCGGTTGAGAAAGAAATCCGTACAGCTAACCCTGGTTTAACTTCTGAAGATAAAATTAAAGTAGTTCAAATTACAAACCCAGGTGTTGAAGTTGCAGGGACAGCCACTGTTACTTATGCTAATGGGGCATCAGTAACATTTGATTCAGCAGATACAATTGTATCAACAGCAGGGGTGAAAAATCTAGAACAACTTTCAGATTCTATTAACTGGTTTAACTTCGCTGTGGCGACGATTACATATACTGATGGTTCGGTAGCGTCACCTATTAGATACTATGATCCGAATACTACATATAATCCTAAAGCAGGTGAAAGTAGTGCTGTTCAAGTTACAGACAATGACGGAAAATTACAAAAACATCTTACTGCAACTACAGGGTCTACAGGACGTACATTTGATGGATATTTCCAAATGTATCGTGAAGTGACTCTTGGTAGAGATTATGTTGTAGATGGTGTTACTTATACAAAAGGTACTAAATTTAAATCTACTGATGATACTTATTTGAAAATGGGTATTTCAAAATATGAACAACATATTTACATCGGTGGAGGAGCGCAAAATAACGGTGAAATTTATGAAGCTCTTCAAGTAGGAATGAAACTTTCTGTACCTACTCGTGTAGAAGGTTATACTCTAAATGCTACTGTAACGAAACTAGCACCAAAAGAAGTAAAAACTAACAGGATAGTTAGAGATCAACTTCATGATGAAGGGAATAGACTCTTCTATTATCCTGGTGTAGGTGGTGTTGGTGTAACTAGTAAAATGGGTCAAATGGCAGCTGCAGCTGATGGAGGAGGAGCGCATGTTGATGTCTTACTGACTGCTCAGGATAAACAATATAGTTATCTGCGTAAGGCAGGTATAGCTACAACTTACCGTGAATTTCAAGAAGGAGATAAACCTGAGAATCCGACGGGACCTCTTCGTGAAGGATTAACTGCAATCAGTTCCTCTCGTGACCAATCAAACTTTGGTGTTACATTTGCTTTATCTGCTACTTATAATGGACAGCCGGTAGATGTTAATGCTATCGTTGCCGATGCTGATGAATCAGGAGCTAAAGAGTATTCACAGTTTGAAACAGATGGATCAAATTGGGAAAAGTTCATGGAAGTTCATTGGGATAACAGACGAGTTGATAATAATGGGAAAGCTATTGAAGACAGCAATAGAAGTCTTGTTTTATTAGATAAAAATGGTAATACCTATATTGACTCAAAAGGAAATCCAATCTTTATCAATACGAATGCAGAACCAACAAGAACAACTGTAGTAGAAAATGGACAACAAGTTGTGAAATTCTACTATGAAACAGCAGATGGTTATAAAGTATTTGTGTCAGATAAGACACATAGTCCTATTTACGATGAAAATGGGGAACACCCTTCTATTCAAGATGCAAATGGGAATAAAATTACGACAGTTGCAGAAGGAAGAGTGGTTACTCTAGCTGATCGAAGTCGCCAAATCCTTGATGTTGAAGGACGTAAAATTTTATCAGGAATAAGTGGGGATACATTGCGAGCTACTTTTATTCTTCCAGCAGGGGTTAAAACATTTGCTTTTGAACCACTACCTAATGATAAAACAAAGAGATTATTGTATGATACAACTGATGGTAAACATGAACAAATTACTCGAGATTACTACGGTAGATCAATCATGTATTCTGCCACTGAGGTTGACGGTAGACTTGCTTGGACTGATAGTAACAAAACAACCTACTATACGGAATATAAATTATCTAATCCAGTCAAAAACGCTGTAACGTTATCTGATCTTGCCACTAACCCGAACTATAGAAGAGATTTTGGGGATCGTGGATTTGAAACGAGAGAGTGGATGCCAGAATCTGTATATGGAAATAAGCAGTTTGGATCGATTATTACAGCATTAGATACTAATAACAAATTACCTATAGCCTTATCACAAGGGGTTCAGAACTTATCATTCTATGGGAATTCTCAAAGTTCGGTGTCAGGTTTTGTAGGATTTATTATTTATGATGGAGGAGATGCTCCGGAGTCTTACGGTTCAGCTCAACACATTATTGGTAACTTTAATAAAACTGTAAATAAAAGAGAAGTAACAGCGACTCAACCATACTTAGGAGATACACCAGCAGATACAGACTTCCGTTCAACTGCGAAAGAAAAATCTGGAAATTGGGTACTTGATGACTTAGTTCATACAGAAAAATATCATGAAGAATCACTAGGCGCTGGAGAAACAGACCCTGTTAACCAAGTTCAAGTAACAAACCAAAAAGGTGTGACAGGTACATTCTTGATTACTGCTAATGGTAATGCGGTTATCAGAAAAGCTGATGGTTCTCAGGTAGAAGTAAAACAAGGTGATATACTACAAAAAACAAATCCAGAAACTGGAATTCCTGTAGTCGGTATCTATAACCACGCGACTCGTTCGCTTGGTGTGGGTGCTCTTCCAGATGAAGGATTAGGACAGTTAATAGACCCTGAAGCTACTGATGAACAAGGGAATAAAGTTGGTAATGACTATACACTTCGTCAAGCGAATGGCACATCTTACGTTCTTTATGGAGTTAAAGCTAACACAGGTTTAAATAATGATAAAGCCTATATTCGTGGGTGGGTAGACTTCAACGGAAATGGAAAATTTGATCCTAACGAATCATCAGAAGTTGTTACAGTAACACCAGATAAGAAAACTTATAACATCGTCTTCAAAAACACACCACAATTATTAGATACTTCTATCGATAAAGCTGGAGTACGTTTACGTATCGCTTTAGATGAAAAAGATATTCAGGAACCTACTGGAGTAGCAGGTTCTGGGGAAGTAGAAGACTTTCAAACTCACGTAATTCACTTCCCACGTGGTACAAAACACACTACAAAAAACTACCAAGGTGAAGTTCAAAAAGTTAAATTACCAACAGTAGGTATGTTTGTTGCCAATGGTAAGACAAAAGAATCTAACTATGAACGTTGGGCTCAAATCAACAATAAAGAATTACTGCCGAAAATTGTCTTAACAGATAAGATGGTAGCATCTACAGAAGCAGTAGATTTAGCAACAGCTGAATTACCATCTAACTACCGTAAAGAAAATGGAACAGTATATGTTGAGAAAAATGACGTAACAGTTTACCAAGGTACATTAGTAAAAGTTAAAGATAAAAATAATAAAGAATTAGGTACAGCTATTCAGGTAGTAAACCCTAATAATGGTAGAACTGAATACTTAATGACTGAGTATACAGAATATGATACAGCAGGAAATAAAGTAGGTACTTACCGTATTAATCCAAGTAGTGATGCAACTCAAAATGGTAAAAATACTGAACTTGCAGCAGGGGTATACGAAACAACAATAGAATTCACTCCAGACCCAAGATATGTAGGTACAGCTCGTGGTATTGCAGTTCGTGCATGGGATGACAATAACTCGTCTACAGGATGGGAAGCAACACAACCAATAATCGATTACTCTGCTACTTCTGACTTATTAGCTGATAAAGATAAGATTCACGGAAATAGTAATGATGGTGTAAATGGATATAAATCTATGGATACATCATACATCCCTACTGTAGTTGACATTAAACCGGTCGGTAAAGATGAAATGACAACTGACACTCAAGGTAAACCTCAATCAGCAACACCAAAAATTCCAGATCATGGAACAGTAGAATCAATTACTGACTCTAAAATTGATGAATCAGCAGTTTCTAAAGAACACGTATTAATCGATAGAAAACAACCTGTTAAGTTTGCAACTGAAAAAGCAATTCCAGGTAAAACGTATACTAAAGATACTAAAGTAGATAAAGAAACAGTAGTTACTTATGAAAATGGTGGAACAGAAACGTTTAAACCAGCAGATAAGGTGCCGAGAAATACTAATATTGCTGAAACTCAAAACTTTGTAATTACAGGCTCAGGTGGTGTAACAGTAAGTAATGTTCGTATTGCTAGAGGAACATTCAATGATAACCAAGTGCCAGCAGGAGCAATTCTTGAAGGCTCTAGACCAATAGCTGCGGCTCAAGTAACAGTACTTAGAAATGGTACGGAAGTTACAGTTAATGCTGGTGGATATTTGGAAAAAGGTGATAAATTAGTTACTCCACTTCGAATTGATGGTGGAAACCAAACAACTACATGGAAGCTTACTCTACAAAAAGGTGACTTCATACCAAAAACATCACAAAATATCACACCAAGATTAGCAGAAGAAACAAGTGTTGATAAATTGATTGATAAAAAAGGTGAATCAGTAACTCTTGGAGGAAATGACTACGTTAACCACAATGACATTATCCTTAAAGGTACTAAGACTGCTCCTACATACGTAAGTCTACAGACTGAAACACTACCTAATGCAACACATGTTGATCCAACTACTGGTGTAGTAACTACTGTTCCACGTCGTTATACAACGATAACAGAAAATAAAATTGTTATTGAAAACGAGGGTACATATACTTTAGAATCAGTTGCCGATGCAAATGGAAATTATGGTGATGCTAAAGTTACATTTACCCCAGATCCTAAATTCGTTGGTGTTGGTACAGGTGTAACACTTAGACAGCCAGATATAGATTACAATAATCGTGTAGATGGAGATAAAGTAACATCACGTTATGGTACTGACTATGGACATGCTAAATATACTCCAGTCGTAACTCCAGACTTATCTGCTACAATCACTCGTAAGATTCACTATGTATACGAAGGTGATAAGAGTACAGCAGCTGCAGATAAGAAACCAATCTTAACAATCGATGATAAACCGGTAGTAAATGAACAAACATTAACTTACAACCGTGACTACATCGTTATGGAAAAAGATGGAGCAACTGAAAAAGATATCAAAGTTGCTAATGCAATGACTCTTGATGCTCCAATTACAATCAAACGTGTTGTTACTGAAAACAACCAAGCGGTTGAAAAAGAAATTACCACAAATACTCTTCAACCAGGTGACGAAGTGAAAGCTGGTACTCAGTTAAAAGCTGGTACAGTGATTATCGGAGCATGGAAACCAATTAATGATGAAAATGCTAAGTTCACACCAATCATCTCACCAGTTCTTAAAGGATACACTGCAGAAGTACAATTGCCAGCAACAGAGTATACTAAGAAAGATACTAATGGTGTTCAAACTTACGTTCGTAATGCGAATAATACACCAGCGGGTATTTATACTCCATCAGCGCCAGGTGGAACTGTTGATACTGTAAACGTAGGTGCTTACGAGCCTTTAGTATCAGTAGTTCGTGCAGACGATCAAGATAACTTCGATGTATATGTATACTATAAAGCTGATAAACAAAAAGCGAATGTTGTCTATATCGACTTAGATGAAAAAGGCGACAAACGTGTACTTGAAACGCAATCAGGAACTAAAGCGACAGAATTACCAACAGGAACAACTCAAGATCCTAAAACAACTTATGGTGTTGAAAAATTATCTGGTGAATCTGCTTCAACAATTCCTTATGACACAGCAGATACAATTAAGAAATATACAGATAAAGGTTATGAACTAGATTCTGATGACTATAAGAATGATGAAAAAGGTAAAGTATTAGCTGATGGACGTAAGTTCGATGAAGATTCAAGTGTTGACCAAACATTCTACGTATACCTACGTCACAAAAAAGAGCAATTATCAACTAACGACAAACGTACAGTAACACGTCATATTGAATACAAATACGCAGATACTACGGATGTTCCAGCTGATAAGAGAGGTCAACATGTTGAGGAAGCGTTAGCCAAGACAGTTACAGAGGTATTAACATTCGAACGTACTCGTACACTTGACATGGCTACTACAGCTAAATTGTTCGAAAATGAATACAATGCTTATAAAGCAGTATTAGCCAACAACGCAGTAGGAAGTGACGCTGAAGTTGATGCTCGTGCTACATTGTTTGAATTTGTACAAGGTGAAGTCAACAAACCAACAGCTACTGATGAAGTGAAATCAATCATCAGCTATGGTGAATAGCAAGCTAAACCAGGTACAGGTGAAAATATCACATTAAGTGCAGCAGAGAAAACGATCAAAGATACTAAATTCAATGATGTAGTTTCTCCAACAGTACCAGGTTACTTACCAGACAACGCTAAAGTAGAAGCAACTGCGGATGTGAACCCTGAATCAGATCCAGATGATTACACTGTAACAGTTACTTACTCACCAGGAGACCAAAAAGCAATCGTTAACTTCGTAGAAGTAGATGCTAATGATAGTAACCAAGTGATCACTCCAGGTCTTGCAGATCCAGTGACGATTACAGGTAAATCAGGAGCAGCATTCCCAACTACAGCGAGTGCCTCGGTTCAAGCGAAAATTGATGAGCTTGTTAAGAAAGGTTATGAGTTAGTAGATAATGGAAATGGATTTGTAGCGACTGATAGCTTCGATACAAATGCTGATGTAGATCAAACTTACACAGTTAAACTACGTGCTAAGACAGCTCCAGTAGTACCAACTAATGATGTAACTCCAGTTCCAGGTCAACCAGTAGATCCAAATAATCCAACTGGACCAAAATGGCCTGAATCAGTTAAGAACCTAGTTAACAAAGATACTGTAAAACGTACAATCAAGTATGTATACGAAGATGGAACGCCAGTAATTGATCCAGCAACGGTTGCACAAAAAGTAGTAGAACAAACTGCAGAATTCACACGTACAGCAAATGTTAACTTAGTAACAGGAGACATTACTTACGGAGATTGGACACCAGCGAAGGAACTTGTGGCAGTAGCGTCACCAACAGCAACTGATATTCCAGCGGTAGCAAACTATATCGTAAGTACAGCAACAGTACCAGCGGTAACAGTTGCGGCAGAAGCAGATGATATCACAGAAACAGTAGTATATCGTAAAGCTAAACCAGTAACGATTACACCAACTGATAATGTTCCAAATGATGATCCAAGTACACCAGTAGATCCTAATAACCCAATTCAACCAAATAAACCAATTGATCCAAACAATCCAGATGGACCAAAATGGACTAAAGACTTGATTGATAAGTTAAGAGATGCTCGTTCAGAAACAGTAACACGTACAATTACGTACAAATACTCAGATGTAACAAGTGAACTAAAAGCTGAAGACGCTGCTAAAGCAGGTCAACCAGCAGCTGACACAGTTACAAACACAGTAACATTCAAACGCCCAGTAACAATCGATCCAATTACAAAAGAATTCACTTATGGAGATTGGGTAGCTACAAATGGAACTACATTAGCAGGTAAAGCTGATCTTCCAGCAGTAGCAGGATATGTTGCAACTGGTGATGTAGAAGCTTCTAAGAAAGATGTAACTGACGTTAAAGCAACTGATAAAGATATTACTGAAAATGTAGTCTACAAAACAGTAGGTAAATATGTACCAGTAATTCCAGATGGAATCACACCTCCTGCAAATACAAACGTAGATCCAAAACCTTATAACAATGATCCACAAGATGGTTCAAAAGTTAAAGATCCAGATCCAACGAACCCAGTGGTACCAGGAACAACAACACCAATCGTTCCACAAATCCCAGGAACTACACCAGTAGGACCAGATGGAAAACCATTGAAACCAGTTGATTCAAACGATCTAAGTAAAGGATACGTACCACCAACACCAACAGATCCAACGAAAGATACATCAATTATCTACGTTAAAGA
Source organism: Streptococcus sp. CF7_Ac1-12 (assembly GCF_024295905.1). Taxonomy (GTDB): domain Bacteria; phylum Bacillota; class Bacilli; order Lactobacillales; family Streptococcaceae; genus Streptococcus; species Streptococcus mitis_AP. Next base: position 38,042 of record NZ_JANCPG010000019.1, read on the forward strand.
CGGATCACAAGTAGCGGTAGTACACTTTGTGGATGAAAAAGGTAACTCAGTAAA
>NZ_JANCPG010000020.1:0-35148 GCF_024295905.1 Streptococcus sp. CF7_Ac1-12
AATGCTGTAACTGGAGAAGTAACTTACTTAGATAACGATGGAAATGCAACAACTAAAGAAGCAGCTCCATGGACTCCAGTAAACAACGATACAACATTTGATAAAGTAACTTCACCATCAGTTCCTGATTACACACCAACTAAAGCTGAAGTTCCAGCTAAAGAAAATGTAACAGCAACAGATGAAGATATCGTTGAAACAGTAGTGTACAACCCTACAAAAGTAACGGTTACACCAAACGATCCAAATGTTGATCCAGAAAAACCATTGAATCCAAACGATCCAAATGGTCTAAAATATAAAGATCTAAAACTTACTGAAGAAGTTAAACGTACAATTACGTATACTTACGCAGATGATGTAGCAGATACAACTAAACGTGGAACTGATGCAGCACCTAAACATGAAACAACTGTATCGTTCACTCGTACAGCAACTGTTAACCAAGCAACAGGTGAAGTAACTTACGGTGACTGGACTGCTGTAAACAACGACACTACATTAGAAGGTAAAACAGAACTTCCAGTAATTACAGGATATGTAGCTACAGGAGATGTAGAATCATCTAAGAAAGATGTAGCAAACGTAACAGCAACTGATAAAGATATCGTTGAAAAAGTTGTGTATAAAGACTTAGGTAAATATGTACCAGTAGTACCAGAAGGAACAACTCCTCCAACTATTACTGATCCTAAGTATCCAAACAACCCAACGGATCCTACAAAACCAGGTGAACCAACAACAACGATCCCTAACGTTCCAGGTTTAACACCATTAGATCCATCTACTGGTAAACCATTAGAACCAAAAGATCCAAATGATTTAACAAAAGGTTACAAACCACCAGTACCACAAGATCCAAGTAAAGACACAAATATTGTTTATGTTAAAGATGGATCACAAGTAACGGTAGTTCACTTCGTAGATGAAGACGGTAATGCAGTTCATACTTCATTCGTAGAAGCAGGAGATGCAGGAGCTAAATTCACTAAAGCAGGTGAAGTAACGAAAGTTGTTGAAGAACTTAAAGCAGCTGGTTACACAGTAGTACCAAATAAAGCAGGTCAAGCTGAATATCCAGGTGAAGCAGGAGTATTCGATAGCGTGGATGATAAAGGTAAAGACGGAGTGTCTCAAGTTTACTACGTAACGGTAGCTAAGACAGTTCCAGTAACACCAACAAATCCAGAAAATCCTAACGAAGATCCTAAGAATCCTAAACCAGGAGATCCAATTGATCCAAACAAACCAGATGGACCAAAATGGACTGAAGATGCTCTTAATAAACTAAACAACATCAAGTCAGTAACTCGTACAATTACTTACGTTAAAGATGGTACTGATGAAGAAGTATCTACTACAGAAGCTCCAAAAGTAACTAATAAAGTAAGCTTCACACGTACAGCAATTGTAAATCCAAAAGACGGTTCAGTAGTAGGATACGATACAAACGGTGACGGTAAAGTAGATCTTCCAGCAACAGACACTACAAATGGATGGACAGCTGCAGGAACAGCTAAATTTGCTGAAGTTAAATCACCAGTTGTTAAAGGATATGTTGTAAAACCTAACCAGGATACACAAGGTGACTTAGTAGAAGCTGATGGATCTAAAGTTAAAGCATCTGCGACAGACTTAACAGTAGATTCAGCTAACCAAGATCTGAAAGTTAGATACGTACCAGTAGGATCATGGACTCCGAAAGTACCAGATGGTGATACACCAATTGATCCAATTCCATATCCAAACGATCCAAAAGATCCAGGTAAAGTTGTAGATCCAAATGATCCAACAACTCCAAACGATCCAAACAAACCAAGTGTTCCAGTGATTCCACATATCCCAGGAACAACTCCAAAAGATCCAAATGGAAACCCACTGAAACCAGTAGATCCGAAAGATCCATCTAAAGGATATGTACCACCAACACCTAAGACACCAACAGAAAATACTGTAATTGAGTATGTAAAAGATGATCAAAAAGCAGTAACTAAATTCGTAGATCCAAGTGGAAACCCAATTCCAGGTGTGAATAACATCGAAGAAAAAGGTAAGTCAGGTGAGCCATTAACGAAAGCAACAGAAGTAACTAATGAAATTGCTAAGTTAATCGCTAAAGGATATGAGTTAGTAAGCAACAACTACGGTAAAGATAACAACGGAAACTTCGATAAAGATTCTGGAAAAGATCAAGAATACACTGTAGTGTTAACACCTCACGTTGAGCCAATTAAACCATTTGACCCAACTAACCCGAACGATCCTAACAAACCAAAACCTGGTACACCAATCGATCCAAATAATCCTGATGGACCAAAATGGACTGAAGAGTTAATCAAGTCACTAGAAACGACTAAACACGTTACTCGTACAATTTCATACGTGGATAAAGATGGAAACAAAGTTGAGTACACAGACAAAGATGGAAACAAATCTACAGCTGATGTAACTGACAAAGTAACCTTCACTCGTGAAGCTAAGATTAACGTTGTAACAGGTAATATCGAATATGGTAAATGGACTCCAGTAAACAACGATACTACATTTGATAAAGTAACATCACCAGTAGTTCCAGGATACGTTTTGAAAGATCCAGCTCAAAAAGAAGTAGCTGAGACTACAGGATTAACTGAGAACTCTAAAGATGAAACAATCAAAGTTGTATACGTACCAGTTGGAAAACTTGTACCGAAAGTACCAGATGGTGTAACTCCACCAACTCCAACTCCTTACGATAACGATCCACAAGATCCAGGTAAAGTTGTACCACCAAGTCCAACTAAACCACAAGATCCACAAGATCCAAATAGTCCGAAAGTACCAGTGATTCCTCATATCCCAGGAACAACACCAAAAGTTCCACAAGACCCAACGAAACCAGTGGATCCAAACACTAACCCACTTGTACCGTTGAAACCAGTGGATCCAAAAGATCCATCTAAAGGATATGAAGTACCACCAGTACCAACAAATCCAGGTACGGATACACCAATCGTTTACGAAAATGATAAACAAAAAGCTATCACGAACTTCGTAGATAACAATGGTAAAGTAGTATCTGATCCAGTAGTAGATCAAGGTGATTCAGGTTCTAAATTCACTAAGTCTGGAGAAGTTGAAAGCAAGATCCAAGAGCTTGTTAAGAAAGGTTACATTGTAACAAGCAATGATTACCCTTCAGCAGATACAGATAGAGTATTCGACAATGATAAAGATAAAGATCAAATCTTCAACGTTAAAGTTACTCCACTGATCGTGCCAACAGATCCAAACAGCCCTGATAAACCACAGGTACCAACAGATCCAACGAAACCAGTAGGTCCAAACAACCCACTGAAACCAGTAACACCATCAAATCCAGAACCAGGTAAACCAGTGTTCCCTGAAGATCCAAACAGTCCAGTATGGCCTGAAACAGTGAAAGACTTAGTAACAGAATCTTCTGCAACTCGTACAATCACTTATGTAGATCGCAATGGAAAAGAAGTAGCAGCTACTCACACTGAAACAATCAAGTTCAAACGTACTGCGAAAGTGAACCTAGTAACTGGAGATATCACATATGGTGAATGGACAGTAGTAGGTGATGATACTATCTTAGATGGTAACAAGTTACCGAAAGTGGATGGATACATCGCTCGTGGCGGAGATATCGAATCGTCTCAAAAAGATATCGAAGCAAAACCAGGTGTAAACATCACTGAAAAAGTCGTTTACGACAAACTTGGATCATGGATTCCAAAATTACCGGAGGGACAAGATCAAGTTCCACCAACTCCATATCCAAACGATCCTACAGATCCAACTAAACCAGGAACAGATAAACCAAAAGTACCTTACGTACCAGGATTTATCCCTGTAGATCCAAATGGAAATCCATTGAAACCAGTTGATCCAAACGATCCAACGAAAGGATATGAAGTACCGGATGTACCTGCAGATCCAACTCAAGATACGCCAATCAAGTACATCCCTGTTCCTACACCAAATAATGGTGGTGGCAACAATGGAGGCGGAGGTGGTAATACACCAACTCCACAACCTCAACCCAATCCAACTCCTCAACCAGAACCTAGTCCTGCACCAAATCCTGTTCCAGTGACACCTGAGACTCCTGAACAACCAGTAGTTCCAGTGGCACCTGAACAACCAGCAGAGCCTGCTACACCACAGTATATGGATGGTCAACGTGAACTTCCAAATACAGGTACAGAAGCACACTCTAGTCTTGCAGCACTTGGACTTCTAGGAGCTTTGAGTGGATTCGGATTGATTGCTCGTAAGAAAAGAAAAGACGAAGAATAATTCAGACTTTCTTTCAAACAGTGATTGATTCAGCCTAAGAAAGAACTTGAGATTTAATATCTCAGGTTCTTTTCTTTTTTGAAAATGGTATAATATAGTGAGAACGATAGAGGAGAAGTGTAAATTGATCGCACAACTAGATACAAAAACAGTCTATAGTTTTATGGAGAGTGTCATTTCAATCGACAAGTATGTGAGAGTAGCAAAAGACTATGGATACACTCATCTGGCTATGATGGATATTGACAATCTTTATGGGGCTTTCGACTTTCTAGAGGTTACAAAAAAATATGGCATTCATCCTTTGTTAGGGCTTGAAATGAATATGCTTGTAGATGACAAGGATGTAAATCTGCGCTTTTTAGCTTTATCTAGTGTGGGCTATCAGCAGTTGATGAAACTTTCAACAGCAAAGATGCAGGGGGAGAAAAGTTGGTCAGTTCTATCTCAGTATCTAGAGGATATTGCGGTAATTGTGCCTTATTTTGAAGAACTTGAGTTGTTAAATCTAGGCTGTGATTACTATATAGGGGTTTACCCAGAAACACTGGCCAGAGAATTTCACCATCCTATTTTGCCATTGTATCGGGTCAATGCATTTGAAAGTAAGGATAGAGAAGTTCTTCAAGTACTAACAGCGATTAAAGAAAATCAACCGCTCAGAGAAGTTCCTTTGCGTTCGAGACAAGATGTTTTTATATCAGCAAGTTCTTTAGAGAAACTATTCCAAGAACGTTTTCCTCAAGCCTTGGACAATTTAGAAAAGCTTATTTCAGGTATTTCTTATGACTTGGATACTAGTCTGAAACTGCCTCGCTTTAATCCTGCTAGACCAGCAGTAGAAGAGTTGAGAGAACGTGCTGAATTGGGACTTACTCAGAAGGGGTTGACTAGTGAAGAATATCAAGACCGTCTAGACCAAGAATTGGCTGTTATTCATGATATGGGCTTTGACGATTATTTCTTGGTTGTCTGGGATTTGTTGCGTTTTGGACGTTCGAATGGTTATTATATGGGAATGGGACGGGGTTCTGCAGTTGGTAGCTTGGTTTCCTATGCTTTGGATATCACAGGGATTGACCCAGTAGAGAAGAATCTCATTTTTGAACGTTTTCTCAATCGTGAACGCTATACCATGCCAGATATTGATATTGATATCCCAGATATTTATCGTCCAGATTTTATCAGATATGTTGGTAATAAATATGGCAGTAAACATGCGGCTCAAATCGTTACTTTTTCTACCTTTGGGGCTAAGCAAGCTCTTCGAGATGTCTTGAAACGTTTTGGTGTGCCAGAGTATGAATTATCTGCAATTACCAAGAAAATCAGTTTTCGTGATAATCTCAAGTCAGCTTACGAAGGCAATCTACAGTTTCGTCAGCAAATCAATAGTAAGTTAGAATATCAAAAAGCCTTTGAAATTGCTTGCAAGATTGAGGGCTATCCAAGACAAACCTCTGTCCATGCGGCTGGTGTTGTGATTAGTGACCAAGATTTGACAGACTATATCCCACTAAAGCATGGTGATGAAATTCCACTGACTCAGTATGATGCTCATGGAGTTGAAGCAAGTGGACTTTTGAAAATGGACTTTCTGGGACTGCGAAATTTGACCTTTGTCCAGAAGATGCAAGAGTTGCTTGCTGAATCAGAAGGTATTCACTTGAAAATTGAAGAAATCGATTTAGAAGACAACGACACCCTAGCTTTGTTTGCGTCTGGTAATACAAAAGGTATCTTTCAATTTGAGCAACCTGGTGCTATTCGCCTGCTCAAACGTGTGCAACCAGTCTGTTTTGAAGATGTTGTAGCAACTACTTCCCTAAATCGACCAGGTGCTAGTGATTATATCAATAATTTTGTAGCTAGAAAACATGGGCAGGAAGAAGTGACTGTTCTAGATTCAGCTCTGGAGGATATTTTGGCTCCAACTTATGGCATTATGCTCTATCAGGAGCAGGTTATGCAGGTTGCTCAGCGATTTGCTGGATTTAGTCTTGGTAAGGCCGATATTTTGCGTCGAGCTATGGGGAAAAAGGATGCCTCTGCCATGCATGAGATGAGGGCTTCCTTTATTCAAGGCTCCATAGAAGCTGGTCATACTGCGGAAAAAGCAGAGCAGGTCTTTGATGTCATGGAGAAGTTTGCAGGTTATGGATTTAATAGATCTCATGCCTATGCATACTCAGCCTTGGCCTTCCAGTTGGCTTATTTCAAAACGCATTATCCAGCCATTTTTTATCAGGTTATGTTGAATTCTGCCAACAGTGATTACTTAATAGATGCACTTGAAGCAGGCTTTGAAGTGGCGCCTCTGTCTATCAACACCATTCCCTATCACGATAAAATTGCCAACAAGTCCATCTATCTAGGATTGAAATCGATTAAGGGAGTCAGCAAGGATTTGGCTCTATTGATTCTTGAAAATAGACCCTATTCCAACATTGAAGATTTTATAGCTAAATTACCTGAGAATTATCTGAAACTTCCTCTGCTAGAACCTTTGGTAAAAGTTGGTCTTTTCGATTCATTTGAAAAAAATCGTCAAAAAGTATTCAATAATTTAGTTAATCTATTTGAATTTGTAAAAGAGTTAGGAAGTTTGTTTGGAGATACTATTTATAGTTGGCAGGAATCGGAAGATTGGACGGAACAAGAAAAATTCTATATGGAACAAGAGCTTTTAGGGATAGGTGTCAGCAAACATCCCCTACAAACTATCGCAAATAAAGCTATTTACCAGATTACACCAATTGGGAATTTGTCAGAAAATAGTTACGCTATTATTTTGGTTGAAGTTCAGAAAATAAAAGTAATTCGTACCAAAAAGGGCGAAAACATGGCTTTCTTACAGGTAGATGATAGTAAGAAAAAATTGGATGTCACTCTCTTTTCAGACTTATATCGACAGGTTGGGCAGGAAATAAAAGAGGGAGCCTTCTACTATATAAAAGGAAAAATCCAGTCACGTGATGGCCGTCTGCAAATGATTGCACAAGAAATAAGAGAAGCAGTTGCTGAACGCTTTTGGATACAGGTAAAAAATCATGAATCGGATCAAGAAATTTCACGTATTTTAGACCAGTATAAAGGTCCAATACCAGTCATCATCAGGTATGAAGAGGAACAGAAAACCATCGTTTCTCCCCATCATTTTGTAGCTAAATTCAATGAATTAGAGGAGAAATTGAATGAAATCGTTATGAAAACGATTTATCGCTAAAAATACGGAAAATAGAAGAATTTTAAAATCAAATGTGGTATAATCAAGAAGAATGTTAAAAGAAAAAGGAGCATAAACCAATATGAAACGTATTGCTGTTTTAACTAGTGGTGGAGACGCCCCTGGTATGAACGCTGCTATCCGTGCAGTTGTTCGTCAAGCAATTTCAGAAGGAATGGAAGTGTTTGGTATCTATGACGGATATGCTGGTATGGTTGCCGGTGAAATTCATCCCTTAAATGCGGCTTCAGTAGGAAACATCATTTCTCGTGGTGGTACTTTCCTTCACTCAGCTCGTTACCCAGAGTTCGCTCAACTTGAAGGGCAACTTAAAGGGATTGAGCAATTGAAAAAACACGGCATTGAAGGTGTAGTTGTTATCGGTGGTGACGGATCTTACCACGGTGCTATGCGTTTGACTGAGCATGGTTTCCCAGCTATCGGTCTTCCAGGTACAATTGATAACGATATCGTTGGTACTGACTTCACAATCGGTTTTGACACAGCGGTTACGACTGCTATGGACGCTATCGATAAGATTCGTGATACATCATTAAGTCACCGTCGTACTTTTGTCATCGAAGTTATGGGGCGTAACGCTGGTGATATCGCTCTTTGGGCGGGTATCGCAACTGGTGCTGATGAAATTATCATCCCTGAAGAAGACTTCAAAATTGAAGATATCGTAGCAAGTATCAAAGCTGGCTATGAATGTGGTAAAAGACACAATATCATCGTTTTGGCAGAGGGTGTTATGTCAGCAGATGAATTTGCTCAAAAACTAAAAGAAGCTGGAGATACGACCGATCTTCGTGTGACAGAACTTGGACATATTCAACGTGGTGGTTCTCCAACTGCGCGTGACCGTGTATTGGCGTCACGTATGGGTGCCCATGCTGTTAAACTTCTTAAAAAAGGTATCGGTGGTGTTGCGGTAGGTATTCGTAACGAAAAAATGGTTGAAAATCCAATTCTTGGTACTGCAGAAGAAGGAGCATTGTTTAGTTTGGCAGCAGACGGTAAGATTATTGTAAATAATCCACACAAAGCTGATCTTGACCTGTCACAATTGAACAATTGCTTGTCATAATTTATAATTTAGTTAATAAGACCAAAAAGGTCATATATATAAAGGAGTCACAAAAATCATGAATAAACGTGTAAAAATCGTTGCAACTTTGGGACCTGCGGTAGAAATCCGTGGTGGTAAAAAATTTGGTGAGGACGGATACTGGGGTGAAAAACTTGATGTTGAAGCTTCAGCTAAAAACATTGCCAAATTGATTGAAGCTGGTGCTAACACATTCCGTTTCAACTTCTCACACGGTGACCACCAAGAACAAGGTGAGCGTATGGCAACTGTTAAACTTGCAGAAAAACTTGCAGGTAAAAAAGTTGGTTTCCTTCTTGATACTAAAGGACCAGAAATCCGTACAGAATTGTTCGAAGGTGAAGCTAAAGAGTATTCATACAAAACTGGTGAGAAAATCCGTGTTGCGACTAAACAAGGAATCAAATCAACTCGTGATGTGATTGCATTGAACGTTGCTGGTGCTCTTGATATCTATGATGATGTTGAAGTTGGTCGTCAAGTTTTGGTTGACGATGGTAAACTTGGTCTTCGTGTGGTTGCTAAAGATGATGCAACTCGTGAATTTGAAGTTGAAGTTGAAAACGATGGCGTAATTGCTAAACAAAAAGGTGTTAACATCCCTAACACTAAAATTCCTTTCCCAGCTCTTGCTGATCGTGATAACGATGATATCCGTTTCGGTCTTGAACAAGGTATCAACTTCATCGCGATTTCATTCGTACGTACTGCAAAAGACGTGAACGAAGTTCGTGCAATCTGTGAAGAAACTGGAAATGGACACGTTCAATTGTTCGCTAAAATCGAAAATCAACAAGGTATCGACAACTTGGATGAAATCATCGAAGCTGCTGACGGTATCATGATCGCTCGTGGTGACATGGGTATCGAAGTACCATTCGAAATGGTTCCAGTTTACCAAAAAATGATCATCAAGAAAGTTAATGCTGCAGGTAAAGTTGTTATCACTGCAACAAACATGCTTGAAACAATGACTGAAAAACCACGTGCAACTCGTTCAGAAGTATCAGACGTATTCAACGCTGTTATCGATGGAACTGATGCTACAATGCTTTCAGGTGAGTCTGCAAACGGTAAATACCCACTTGAGTCAGTAGCTACAATGGCTACAATCGATAAGAACGCTCAAACTCTTCTTAACGAATACGGACGTTTGAACTCAGATTCATTTGAACGTAACTCTAAGACAGAAGTAATGGCTTCAGCTGTTAAAGATGCTACTAACTCAATGGATATCAAATTGGTTGTAACTCTTACTAAGACTGGACACACTGCACGTTTGATTTCTAAATACCGTCCAAATGCTGACATCTTGGCATTGACATTCGACGAATTGACAGAACGTGGATTGATGTTGAACTGGGGTGTTATCCCAATGTTGACAGATGCTCCATCATCAACTGACGATATGTTCGAAATCGCTGAACGTAAAGCAGTTGAAGCAGGACTTGTACAATCTGGTGACGATATCGTTATCGTAGCTGGTGTACCAGTTGGAGAAGCTGTTCGTACAAACACAATGCGTATCCGTACAGTACGTTAATCTAACATTAAAAAGCCTATCATATCAAGCTTTCTAGCCTGTATGATGGGCTCTTTTTTTGTGCCAGAGGGCAAAAAAAGGGGCAAAACTTTTTACTTTCGATTTAATGAGATAGTATAAAGTGCTGATTGCTTCATACTTTTAATAATGTGAGTGTTGATTTGATGTGGTGTCTTAATGTCTTTATTCAATACTCGTGTCATGATAGTTTTATTGAGATCTTATTTCCTTCATGCAACTTTCATAAAAGGTTTAGTTTAGAAACAAATAAAAAAAAACTCCCTGATGACTCAAGGAGTTTTTTCTATCTAAATTAGTTTTTAGAAGCAGCTTGGAATTCTGGGTTTTTCCATGCTTCGTCAATGATAGCTTGCAATTCATTTGCAGATGCTTGCATTTTTTGAGTTTCTGCGTCGTTCAATGGGATGTTTACTGGACGAACAATACCGTGTGCACCAACAACAGCTGGTTGACCGATAAAGACGTTTTTAACTCCGTATTGACCTTCTTGGAATACTGAAAGTGGAAGTACTGCGTTTTCATCGTCAAGGATTGCTTTAGTAATACGAGCAAGTGCTACTGCGATACCGTAGTATGTTGCACCTTTTTTGTTGATGATTGTGTAAGCTGCGTCACGAACACCTTCGAACAATTCAATCAATTCAGCTTCTTGAACATTTTGAGTGTCTTTAAGGAATTCTTCAAGGTTTACACCAGCGATGTTAGCGTGTGACCAAACAGCGAACTCAGAGTCACCGTGTTCACCCATGATGTAGGCGTGGACTGAACGAGCATCAACATCCAATTTTTCAGCAAGTGCTTGACGGAAACGAGCTGAGTCAAGTGAAGTACCTGAACCGATAACGCGTTCTTTAGGGAATCCAGAGAATTTCCAAGTTGAGTAAGTCAAGACGTCAACTGGGTTAGCAGCAACAAGGAAGATACCTTTGAAACCTGATTCAACAACTTGAGTTACGATTGATTTGTTGATAGCAAGGTTTTTACCTACAAGGTCAAGACGAGTTTCACCTGGTTTTTGAGGCGCACCTGCAGTGATTACAACAAGGTCTGCGTCTGCACAGTCAGAGTATTGAGCTGCATAGATTTTTTTAGGTGAAGTGAAGGCAAGGGCGTGACTAAGGTCAAGCGCGTCACCAACAGCTTTTTCATGCAATTGTGGAATTTCGATAATTCCAAGCTCTTGTGCAATTCCTTGGTTAACAAGTGCAAAAGCGTAAGAAGAACCTACAGCACCATCACCGACAAGGATAACTTTTTTGTGTTGTTTAGTTGAAGTCATTATTCTAAACATCTCCTTAATTTTATTCAGGGATTTCCCCAGTTATTTCAATTTTATCACTTTTAAAAAGCTTTGTCACGGATATGCCTTGCAGTTCTTGATGTAAACGTTTTAGCGATTTTAGATATCTGAAATATGGCGGACATTATGGTATAATATAATTAATTACTAATAGTGAAATGAGGCATTTATTAATGCAGGATAGAAATTTAGTGAATGTCAATCTGACAAAGGAGATGAAGACGAGCTTTATCGACTACGCCATGAGTGTTATCGTAGCGCGGGCTCTTCCTGATGTTCGAGATGGCTTAAAACCCGTTCACCGTCGGATTCTCTACGGAATGAATGAATTGGGTGTTACTCCAGACAAACCTCATAAAAAATCTGCTCGTATTACAGGGGATGTCATGGGTAAATACCACCCACACGGGGATTCCTCTATCTATGAAGCCATGGTCCGTATGGCTCAATGGTGGAGCTACCGTTACATGCTTGTCGATGGGCATGGAAACTTTGGTTCTATGGATGGAGACGGTGCTGCTGCCCAGCGTTATACTGAGGCCCGTATGAGCAAGATTGCTCTAGAAATGCTTCGTGATATCAATAAGAATACAGTTGATTTTGTTGATAATTACGATGCCAATGAACGTGAACCCTTGGTATTGCCAGCGCGCTTTCCAAATCTTTTAGTTAATGGAGCGACTGGTATTGCGGTTGGGATGGCAACCAATATTCCACCTCATAACTTGGGTGAAACCATTGATGCAGTGAAGTTGGTCATGGACAATCCTGAAGTGACTACTAAGGACTTGATGGAAGTTTTGCCTGGGCCAGATTTTCCAACTGGTGCCCTTGTTATGGGGAAATCAGGTATTCATAAGGCTTATGAAACAGGTAAAGGTTCTATTGTCCTTCGTTCACGTACTGAAATTGAAGAAACTAAGACTGGCCGTGAGCGTATTGTTGTTACAGAATTTCCTTATATGGTCAATAAAACAAAGGTGCATGAGCATATTGTTCGTTTGGTTCAGGAAAAACGCATTGAGGGTATTACAGCAGTTCGTGATGAGTCAAACCGCGAAGGGGTTCGTTTCGTAATCGAGGTCAAACGTGATGCATCCGCAAATGTTATTCTCAATAACCTCTTCAAGATGACCCAGATGCAAACCAACTTTGGTTTCAATATGCTTGCTATCCAAAATGGTGTACCCAAGATTTTGTCCCTTCGTCAGATTTTGGATGCTTATATTGAGCACCAAAAAGAAGTGGTTGTTCGTCGGACTCGTTTTGATAAGGAAAAAGCAGAAGCGCGTGCTCATATCTTAGAAGGTCTCTTAATTGCGCTAGACCATATCGATGAAGTGATTCGTATCATCCGTGCTAGTGAAACGGATGCGGAAGCACAAGCTGAGTTGATGAGCAAGTTTAAGCTTTCTGAACGTCAAAGTCAAGCTATTCTTGATATGCGTCTTCGTCGTTTGACAGGTTTGGAACGCGATAAGATTCAGTCTGAGTATGATGATCTCTTGGCTTTGATTGCAGATTTGGCGGATATTCTTGCTAAGCCTGAACGTGTTTCTCAAATCATTAAAGATGAATTAGACGAAGTCAAGCGTAAGTTTGGAGACCAACGTCGTACTGAATTGATGGTCGGTGAAGTTTTGAGTCTTGAAGACGAGGATTTGATTGAAGAATCGGATGTCTTGATTACACTGTCTAACAAAGGCTACATCAAACGTCTGGATCAAGCCGAGTTTACTGCTCAAAAACGTGGTGGTCGTGGTGTTCAAGGAACCGGTGTAAAGGATGACGACTTTGTTCGTGAGTTAGTGTCGACTAGCACTCATGATCACCTGCTCTTCTTTACAAATAAAGGGCGTGTCTATCGCCTGAAAGGTTATGAAATTCCTGAATATGGCCGTACTGCCAAGGGATTGCCGATTGTCAATCTTTTGAAATTGGATGAAGGCGAAAGTATTCAGACTATCATCAATGTTGAGTCTGAACGTAGTGATGAAGCTTACCTCTTCTTCACAACCCGTCATGGTATTGTGAAGAGAACCAGCGTTAAGGAATTTGCTAACATTCGTCAGAATGGACTTAAAGCACTGAACCTCAAAGATGAAGATGAATTGATTAATGTACTGTTGACAGAAGAAGATACGGATATTATCATTGGTACTAAGTTTGGCTACGCAGTGCGCTTTAATCAATCAGCCGTTCGTGGAATGAGTCGTATCGCTACGGGTGTGAAAGGTGTCAATCTTCGTGAAGGAGATACAGTAGTTGGTGCCAGTGTGATTACAGACCAGGATGAGGTTCTGATCATCACTGAAAAAGGATATGGTAAGCGCACCGTTGCGACTGAATATCCAACAAAAGGTCGTGGTGGTAAAGGGATGCAAACTGCTAAAATTACTGAAAAGAATGGTTCCCTTGCTGGTCTTATGACAGTTAAAGGCGATGAAGATTTGATGATTATCACTGATACAGGTGTCATGATTCGAACCAACGTTGCCAATATTTCACAAACAGGTCGCTCAACTATGGGAGTTAAAGTGATGCGCCTGGACCAAGATGCTAAAATTGTAACCTTTACTACGGTTACAGCGGCAGAAAAAGAAGAAGTTGGGGCAGAAAACGAAACAGAAGGTGAAGCATAATGTCTCATAAAAAGAACAAAAAGAAAACAAATCGTAAAAATTTACTAATCAATATCCTGGCAGGATTTTTAATTCTCTTGTCACTTGCTTTGATTTTCAATTCAAAAATTCGTGATATGTTCATGGTTTGGAATACTAATAAATACCAAGTCAGCCAGGTATCAAAAGAAAAATTGGAAGAAAATCAAGATACAGAAGGAAATTTTGACTTTGATTCAGTAAAAGCTATCTCGTCAGAAGCTGTCTTATCCTCACAATGGGATTCGCAAAAATTGCCTGTTATCGGTGGAATTGCTGTTCCTGAGGTAGAAATTAACTTGCCTATTTTTAAGGGGCTCGATAATGTCAATCTCTTCTATGGAGCTGGTACAATGAAGCGTGACCAAGTGATGGGGAAAGGAAACTATTCACTTGCGAGCCATCACATCTTCACGGCGGAAAATGCCAGTCAAATGCTTTTTTCTCCACTGTCACGTGCTAAAAATGGGATGAAAATTTATCTAACTGATAAGGATAAAGTTTATACCTATGAAATCCGTGAAGTGAAGCATGTGACTCCAGATCGCGTCGATGAGATTGATGACCGTAGTGGTGTTGATGAAATCACGCTTGTAACCTGTGTAGACTATGATGCGACAGAGCGTATTATCGTAAAAGGTGATTTGAAAGATACAAAAGACTATTCACAAACCCCTGAAGAAATTCTAACAGCTTTCAATCAACCATATAAACAACGCTATTAAAGATAAAATCAGTAAAATCTTAGGTTTTACTGATTTTTTATAGATTGCGTTTCAAAATAAACTGTTATGAAATACAGAAAACGTTTCCTTAATTCTAAAGTTTGTGATATAATTATCAGGTAAAAAAATTTTAGGAGTTTATTATGGTTTCTTCAGAATTTATCTCAAAGATTGAATTTGCTTGCAAGAAGAAGGAAAGTCTTTATAGTCAAAGCAAATTTAAGTATGCGATTCGTTCTATGTTCGCAGGTGCATTTTTAACCTTCAGTACGGCTGCTGGTGCAGTTGGGGCTGACTTGATTAATAAAATTGCACCAGGTAGTGGACGCTTCCTCTTCCCCTTTGTCTTTGCTTGGGGATTGGCCTACATTGTTTTCTTGAATGCCGAGTTGGTAACATCAAATATGATGTTCTTGACTGCTGGTAGTTTCTTGAAAAAAATCTCTTGGAGAAAGACAGCTGAGATTTTACTTTACTGTACCTTGTTCAACCTTATCGGGGCTTTGATAGCAGGTTGGGGCTTTGCTCATTCAGCAGCCTATGCACATCTGACTCATGATAGTTTCATCTCTGGGGTTGTAGAGATGAAGTTAGGCCGTTCCAATGAGCTAGTCTTACTTGAAGGTATTTTAGCCAATATTTTCGTAAATATTGCGATTCTTTCATTTGTTTTAGTCAAAGATGGTGGTGCCAAACTTTGGCTAGTTTTATCAGCAATTTACATGTTTGTATTCTTAACAAACGAGCACATCGCTGCGAACTTTGCTTCTTTCGCGATTGTGAAATTCAGTGTTGCTGCGGATTCAATTGCTAACTTTGGTGTTGGAAATATGCTTCGTCACTGGGGTGTAACCTTCATTGGGAACTTCATTGGTGGTGGTCTCTTGATGGGTCTTCCATACGCCTTCCTCAATAAAAACGAAGATACTTATGTAGATTAAAAAAATGAGCACGATTGAGTCGTGCTTTTTTCATTTTTAAAATAAGGTAATAGTTAGTTCTTATATCAAAATATAGAAAACTGATATTGGTAAACTATAATTTAAGGTGCTACAATATACTTAATCAACTATTTGGAGGTCGTTTTATGACTCGTGATTTTAAATTTGAAACTTTGCAACTACATGCTGGTCAAGTCGTGGATCCAGCTACCAAGTCTCGGGCAGTACCGATTTATCAGACAACATCCTTTGTTTTTGATGATACGCAGGAAGGTGCGGATCTCTTTGCCTTGAGAAAACCAGGGAACATCTATACCCGTATTACCAATCCTACAACAGCGGCCTTTGAAGAAAGAATCGCTGCTCTTGAAGGTGGTGTTGGAGCTCTTGCAACAGCATCAGGTATGGCTGCGGTGACTTATACGATTTTGGCTCTTGCCCATGCTGGTGACCATGTAGTGGCAGCATCAACTATTTACGGTGGAACCTTCAATCTCTTGAAAGAAACCCTTCCTCGTTATGGGATCACAACAACCTTTGTCGATGTGGATAACTTGGAGGAAGTAGAAGCAGCTATCAATGACAATACCAAGCTTGTCTTGATTGAAACCTTGGGCAACCCCTTGATTAACATTCCAGATTTGGAAAAATTGGCAGAGATTGCTCATAAGCATCAGATTCCACTTGTTTCTGACAATACCTTTGCTACACCTTATTTGATTAACGTTTTTTCTCACGGTGTAGATATTGCTATTCACTCTGCGACTAAATTTATCGGGGGTCATGGTACGACTATTGGTGGAGTGATTGTCGATAGCGGGCGTTTTGACTGGGCGGCTTCAGGAAAATTCCCTCAATTTGTTGAGGAAGACCCAAGCTACCACAATTTGAGCTATACTCGTGATGTGGGGGCAGCAGCCTTTATTATCGCTGTCCGTGTTCAATTGCTTCGTGATACAGGGGCGGCCTTGTCACCATTTAATGCCTTCTTGTTGCTACAAGGACTTGAAACCCTTTCACTTCGTGTGGAACGCCATGTGCAAAATGCTGAGAAAATTGTTGATTTTCTTGTCAACCATCCTAAGGTAGAAAAGGTCAATTATCCAAAACTAGCAGATAGTCCTTATCATGCTTTGGCTGAGAAATATTTACCAAAAGGTGTGGGTTCAATCTTTACCTTCCATGTCAAAGGTGGAGAGGCAGAAGCACGTAAGGTCATTGATCATTTAGAAATCTTTTCTGATCTTGCAAACGTGGCAGATGCCAAATCGCTTGTTGTCCATCCAGCAACAACCACTCACGGTCAATTGTCAGAAAAAGACCTAGAAGCAGCTGGCGTCACACCAAACCAAATCCGCTTGTCTATCGGACTTGAAAATGTAGAGGATTTGATTGAAGATTTGCGCTTGGCCTTGGAAAAAATTTAAAGAAAAAGAAGATAAACAGTGGGTTTCGACTCACTGTTTTTGATTTTCCTTCAGGCATGATATAATGGTTACAGAAGTCTAGAAAGAGGAACGATATGAACGAAATCAAATGTCCCAACTGTGGGGAAGTCTTTACAGTAAATGAAAGTCAGTATGCCGAACTTTTGTCCCAAGTGAGAACAGCAGAGTTTGATAAGGAATTACACGACCGCATGAAGCAGGAACTGGCCTTGGCTGAGCAAAAGGCTATGAATGAGCAACAGTCTAAACTAGCTCAAAAAGACCAAGAAATCGCGCAATTGCAGAGTCAAATCCAAAACTTTGATACAGAGAAAGAGTTGGCTAAGAAAGAGGTTGAACAGACAAGCCATCAGGCTCTCTTGGCTAAGGACAAGGAAGTGCAGGCCTTGGAAAACCAATTGGCTACCTTGCGTTTAGAGCATGAAAATCAACTGCAAAAGACCCTTTCTGACCTTGAAAAAGAACGGGATCAGGTTAAAAATCAGCTTCTCTTGCAAGAAAAGGAAAGTGAGTTATCTTTGGCTTCTGTTAAGCAAAACTATGAAGCCCAACTTAAAGCAACCAGTGAACAAGTCGAATTTTACAAGAATTTCAAAGCCCAACAATCTACAAAAGCCATCGGGGAAAGTCTGGAACACTATGCAGAGAGTGAGTTTAACAAGGTCCGTAGTTTTGCCTTTCCAAATGCTTACTTTGAAAAGGATAACAAGGTTTCAGCGCGTGGGTCTAAGGGTGACTTTATCTTCCGGGAGTGTGATGAAAATGGGGTCGAAATTATTTCCATCATGTTTGAGATGAAAAATGAAGCTGACAGAACAGAGAAGAAGCACAAGAATGCGGATTTTTACAAGGAATTAGACAAGGACCGTCGTGAAAAAAATTGCGAATATGCTGTTTTGGTGACCATGCTAGAGGCAGATAACGACTACTTCAACACGGGTATTGTGGATGTCAGTCATGAATATGAAAAGATGTATGTGGTTCGTCCTCAATTCTTTATCCAGTTGATTGGTCTCTTACGAAATGCGGCGCTTAATTCCCTAAAATATAAGCAGGAGTTGGCCTTGGTTCGCGAACAAAATATCGACATTACGCATTTTGAGGAAGACTTGGATGCCTTTAAACAGGCCTTTGCTAAGAACTATAACTCAGCTTCGACTAACTTTGGCAAAGCTATCGATGAAATTGACAAGGCTATCAAACGGATGGAAGAGGTCAAGAAGTTCCTAACAACATCCGAAAACCAACTCCGCCTAGCTAATAATAAATTGGAAGATGTCTCCGTCAAAAAATTGACCCGAAAAAATCCAACCATGAAAGCAAAGTTCGAAGCGCTGAAGGGGGAGTAGAAAGCAAAAATGAACGGTATTATCAACTTAAAAAAAGAAGCGGGGATGACCTCGCATGATGCGGTTTTTAAACTGCGTAAGATTTTGGGAACCAAGAAGATTGGTCATGGTGGGACCCTGGATCCGGATGTGGTGGGTGTTTTGCCGATTGCGGTTGGCAAGGCGACCCGCATGGTCGAGTTTATGCAGGATGAGGGCAAGGTCTACGAGGGAGAAATCACTCTCGGCTATTCCACGACGACTGAGGATGCAAGTGGGGAAGTAGTTGCAGAAACCCCTGTTTTGTCTCCCCTGGATGAAAAGCTTGTTGATGAAGCAATCGCTAGTTTGACTGGGCCTATTACTCAGATTCCACCTATGTATTCGGCTGTCAAGGTCAATGGTCGTAAGCTTTATGAGTATGCGCGTGCTGGTCAGGAAGTGGAGCGTCCAGAACGTCAGGTGACCATTTATCAATTTGAACGGACAAGTCCGATTTTTTATGAGAGCGAACTTGCACGTTTTACTTTCCGTGTGAAATGTAGCAAGGGAACCTATATTCGTACCTTATCGGTTGACTTGGGAGAAAAACTTGGCTATGCTGCCCATATGTCTCAGTTAACTCGTACTAGTGCAGCTGGTTTGCAACTGGAAGATGCTCTTACCTTGGAAGAAATTGCTGAAAGAGTTGAGGTTGGTCAACTGGACTTTCTCCATCCTCTAGAGATTGGGACAGGCGACCTTGTCAAAGTTTTCCTAAGTCCAGAAGAGGCTACAGAAGTGCGTTTTGGTCGTTTTATCGAACTCGAACAAACAGAACAAGAATTAGCTGCTTTTGAAGATGATAAATTGCTAGCCATTCTAGAAAAACGGGACAATCTCTACAAGCCAAGGAAGGTTTTTAGCTAATCTAACTGGGGTGTAGGGAGTGTTGTTTCCCCTAGACTATCCAAATCAGACTATAAATTTTGCAAAAAATGTGATAGAATAGACGACGGATAAAAAAACGGAGGATAGCATGCAAAATAGACCAATCATTATCGGAGTGACAGGTGGTTCTGGTGGAGGTAAGACCAGTGTTTCAAGAGCCATTTTATCGCATTTTCCTGATGAAAAGATTTCCATGATTGAGCATGATTCATACTACAAGGATCAGTCTCACTTGACCTTTGAAGAGCGTGTCAAAACCAACTACGACCATCCTTTTGCCTTTGATACAGACTTGATGATCGAGCAGATTAAGGAATTGTTGGCAGGGCGTCCGGTGGACATTCCGACTTATGACTATACAGAGCATACACGAAGCAGCAAGACTTATCGCCAAGAACCTCAAGATGTCTTTATTGTTGAGGGGATTCTTGTTTTAGAGGACAAGCGTCTGCGTGATTTGATGGATATCAAGATTTTTGTGGATACGGATGACGATGTGCGCATTATTCGTCGTATCAAGCGCGATATGGAAGAGCGTGGCCGTAGCCTTGATAGCGTCATTGACCAGTACTTAGGTGTGGTCAAACCTATGTACCACCAGTTTATCGAGCCAACCAAGCGTTATGCTGATATCGTCATTCCTGAGGGAGTCAGCAATACAGTGGCTATCGACCTGTTGACAACCAAGATTGCAAAGATTTTGGAAGAAGCTCGAAACAGCAAATAATCAGACGTGGAGGCCTGGCCTCCTTTTTTATTTTTCCCTCATAATGGTACATAAATGAAGATTTTTAGGCATATTTTTGGTATAATAATACCCATGAAAGAGCAAGAAAATGAATAGTAGGTGGAGATGGAAAAGTATTTATCGGTAACAACTTTGACCAAGTATCTGAAAATGAAATTCGATAAAGACCCTTACTTGGAACGGGTCTATTTAACTGGTCAAGTTTCCAATTTTCGTAAACGACCTACTCACCAATATTTCTCCCTAAAGGATGACCATGCAGTTATTCAAGCGACCATCTGGTCTGGAATTTATCAGAAATTAGGTTTCGACCTGGAAGAAGGGATGAAAATCAATGTGATTGGGCGTGTGCAGGTCTATGAACCAAGTGGTAGCTACTCCATCATCATTGAAAAGGCAGAGCCTGATGGAGTTGGTGCGCTTGCGATTCAGTTTGAACAACTCAAGAAAAAACTAACAGAAGAAGGCCTGTTTCAAGAACGCTTCAAGCAACCTCTGCCCCAATTTTCTAAGAGAATTGGTGTGGTAACCAGTCGTAGTGGAGCCGTTATTCGAGATATTATCACGACCGTCAGCAGGCGATTCCCAGGTGTGGACATTCTTCTCTATCCGACCAAGGTTCAAGGTGAAGGGGCTGCGGAGGAAATTGCTCGAAATATTTCGCGTGCTAATGAACGTGACGATTTGGACTTGCTCATTATTGGTCGTGGTGGTGGTTCCATCGAGGATCTCTGGGCCTTTAACGAAGAAATTGTGGTGCGGGCTATTTTTGAATCTCGTCTGCCAGTTATTTCTAGTGTGGGGCATGAGACAGATGTGACCTTGGCGGATTTTGTGGCAGATAGAAGGGCTGCGACTCCAACAGCTGCAGCTGAACTGGCAACGCCTGTGACCAAGTTGGATCTATTAGCTCATTTGCAAAATCAGGAAAAACGGATGGCAACAGCAGTCCGAAATGTCCTATCTAAGAAACAAGAAGCTTTGAAAAAATGCAGTCAGTCTGTTATTTTTAGACAACCAGAGCGCTTGTATGATGGTTATTTGCAACGCTTGGATCAACTGCAATTGCGTTTGAAACAAAGTTTGCGAACACGGATTTCTGATAACAAACAGATAGTACAAGCAAGGACGCATCGACTAGTCCAATTATCGCCTGTTACTAAAATCCAACGTTATCAGGATCGGCTTGTACAATTGGATAAGCTCCTACGTAGCCAAATGGCTTTGGTTTATGATGCCAAGGTTGCTGAGGTCAAGAGACTTTCAGAAGCCTTGCTCATGTTGGATACCAGTCGAATCGTGGCGCGTGGCTATGCAATTGTCAAAAAAGAAGAGTCCGTAGTTGATTCGGTTGAAAATTTAAAGAAAACAGACCAAGTAACGCTGTTGATGCGAGATGGTCAAGTAGAATTA
This sequence comes from Streptococcus sp. CF7_Ac1-12, assembly GCF_024295905.1. GTDB lineage: Bacteria > Bacillota > Bacilli > Lactobacillales > Streptococcaceae > Streptococcus > Streptococcus mitis_AP. The sequence goes on from NZ_JANCPG010000020.1 coordinate 21,700, forward strand.
GAGGTTAAAGATGTCAAAACAAAAGAAATTTGAGGAAAATTTAGCAGAACTGGAGACCATTGTCCAAAGTTTAGAAAATGGTGAAATTGCTCTGGAAGATGCGATTGCCGCCTTTCAAAAGGGCATGGTCTTGTCAAAAGAGCTCCAAGCGACGCTGGACAAGGCAGAAAAGACCTTGGTCAAGGTTATGCAAGAAGACGGAACAGAAAGTGATTTTGAATGAAAAAACAAGAAAAATTAGCTCTTGTTGAGTCAGCTTTGGAAGACTTTTATGGAGACCAGCAGTTTGCTTCTAGTTTACGAGAAGCTGTTCTCTATTCCATTCATGCTGGTGGCAAGCGTATTCGGCCTTTTCTTTTGTTAGAAGTTCTGGAAACCTTGCAGGTCGCTATTAAACCTGCTCACGCGCAAGTGGCAGCTGCCTTGGAAATGATCCATACAGGGAGCTTGATTCACGATGATCTTCCAGCTATGGATGATGATGATTACCGTCGGGGACGATTGACCAATCATAAGAAATTTGGTGAAGCGATGGCGATTTTGGCTGGAGATGCTTTGTTCCTAGATCCTTATGCCTTGATAGCGCAGGCAGATTTGCCAAGTCAGATTAAGGTAGACTTGATTGCCAACTTATCCCTTGCTTCAGGTAGTCTGGGTATGGTGGCAGGGCAGGTTTTGGACATGGAGGGTGAACACCAGCATTTGTCTTTGGAAGAACTCCAGACTATTCATGCTAATAAGACTGGAAAACTACTAGCTTATCCCTTCCAAGCGGCTGCTATTATAGCCGAATTGGCACCTGAGATGCAGGCAAAGCTGAAAACTGTTGGTGAATTAATTGGACTTGCTTTTCAAGTTCGAGATGACGTACTGGATGTGACAGCTAGTTTTGAGGAAATCGGCAAGACGCCTCAAAAAGATTTACAGGCAGAAAAATCAACCTATCCAGCCTTGTTGGGCTTGGAAGAGGCTATTGCCTTTTGTAACCAAACTCTGGATCAAGCTAATGCCAAATTAGAAGAAATTGCCCAGCAGGTTCCCTTTGAAACAGAATCGATTGTGAAAGTAGTAGAAAGTTTGAGAATCAATGGCTAAGGAAAGAGTGGATGTACTAGCTTATAAACAGGGCTTGTTTGAAACGCGAGAACAAGCCAAGCGCGGTGTGATGGCTGGCCTAGTCGTAGCAGTCCTTAATGGAGAACGGTTTGACAAGCCAGGAGAGAAAATTCCAGATGACACCGAGCTAAAACTTAAGGGGGAGAAACTCAAGTATGTTAGCCGTGGTGGTTTGAAACTGGAGAAGGCCTTGCAGGTCTTTGATTTGTCGGTGGATGGCGAGACTACGATTGATATCGGTGCCTCTACTGGAGGTTTTACCGATGTCATGTTGCAAAATGGTGCTGAGTTGGTCTTTGCAGTCGATGTTGGTACCAATCAGTTAGCTTGGAAACTACGCCAAGACCCACGGGTTGTCAGCATGGAGCAGTTCAATTTCCGCTATGCTGAAAAGACTGATTTCGAGCAGGAACCGAGCTTTGCCAGCATTGACGTGAGTTTCATTTCCCTCAGTTTGATCTTGCCGGCCTTGCACCATGTCTTGGCTGATCAAGGTCAGGTCGTGGCTCTGGTTAAACCCCAGTTTGAAGCAGGACGTGAGCAGATTGGAAAAAATGGAATTATTCGAGATGCCAAGGTTCACCAGAATGTCCTTGAATCTGTCACAGCTATGGCAGTAGAGGAAGGCTTTTCAGTCCTTGGATTGGATTTTTCTCCCATCCAAGGTGGGCATGGAAATATTGAATTTTTAGCATATTTGAAAAAAGAAGAGTCAGCAAGCAATCAGGTTCTTGCTGAAATTGAAGAAGTAGTAGAGAGGGCGCATAGTCAATTTAAAAATGAATAAAAAAGAGAGACTTGAAAAAATTAGACGATTTGTGACAGATTATCAAATCGGTACGCAAGAAGAAATTGTAGAACACTTGAAAGAAGCAGGAATCACTGCTACTCAGGCAACGGTATCACGGGATATCAAAGAACTAGGTATTGTCAAAATTCCTTTGAGAGACAACACCTATGTCTATGAATTGCCAAAATCAATCGTAAAAAGTCTGCAACTGGCTGAAGACAATATCGAATCGGCTGAATTGATGGATAAGATGATTAATCTCCAAGTCATCCCAGGAAATACAGCTTTTGTAAAAGCTCAGTTAATCGAGACTTTTGCGGACAAGATTTTTAGCTGTTTGGCTGATGATAGTTCGATTTTAGTCATTGCCAGAAGTGAAAGTCTAGCTGAGGAAATCTTTGAACAAGTAAAAAATTGGTAGGTCTATATGTTACTTGAAATTTCGATAAAAAACTTTGCCATTATTGAGGCTATTTCTCTCAATTTTGAAAAGGGGATGACTGTCTTGACTGGTGAAACGGGTGCAGGGAAGTCGATTATCATTGATGCCATGAATATGATGTTGGGAGCTCGTGCGACGACAGATGTTATTCGTCATGGTGCGCCAAAGGCAGAGATTGAGGGGCTTTTCTCAGTTGAGAATAGTCGCCTTTTACAGGAAATTTTTGATGAGCAAGGTTTGGAAATGGGTGATGAGATTATCATCCGTCGGGAAATCTTGCAAAATGGTCGTAGTATCAGCCGTGTGAATGGCCAGATGGTCAATCTGTCTGTTTTGCGTGCTATTGGGCAACATCTTGTGGATATTCATGGTCAGCATGACCAAGAGGAGTTAATGCGTCCTCAACTGCATATCCAGATGTTGGATGAATTTGGTGATACAGCTTTTTGGGAATTGAAAGAAACCTATCAAACGAGTTTTGATGCTTATCGAAAAATGCGTAAGCAGGTTCTGGAAGTCAAGAAAAACCAACAGGAACACAAGGCACGTATCGAAATGTTGGAATTTCAAATGGCAGAGATTGAGGCAGCAAACTTGCAAGCAGGTGAGGACTTGTCTCTTAACCAAGAGCGAGATAAACTCCTCAACCATAAAAATATTGCGGATACCTTAACCAATGCCTACAGTATGTTAGACAATGAAGATTTTTCAAGTCTGGCCAATGTTCGTTCAGCCATGAATGACATGGAAAGTGTCGAAGAGTATGACCCTGAATACCGTGAAATTTCAAGCTCTTTGTCTGAGACCTACTATGTCTTAGAAGATATTAGCAAACGTTTGGAAGCAATCATTGAGGATCTTGATTTTGATGGAAATCGCCTCATGCAAGTCGAGAATCGTTTGGACCTCCTTCATACCATTACGCGTAAATATGGTGGGACTGTGGACGATGTCTTGCTTTATTTTGCCAAGATTACGGAAGAATACAATCTCCTGACAGGCAATAATCTTTCTTCTGAAGACATGGAAGCAGAGCTCAAGAAATTGGAAGTCAATCTTGTTGATTTGGCAGGCCAGCTTGCATCTGCTCGTCATGACTTGGCCCAGCAGCTAGAAGCAGAGATTAAACAAGAATTGCAAGACCTTTATATGGAAAAAGCCCAGTTTCAGGTTCGTTTTAGCAAGGGCAAATTCAGTCGTGAAGGCAATGAAATGGTCGAGTTTTACATTTCAACCAACCCTGGTGAAGACTTTAAACCCTTGGTTAAGGTTGCGTCTGGCGGGGAATTATCCCGTCTCATGCTAGCCATTAAGTCTGCCTTTTCTCGTAAAGAGGGTAAGACAAGTATTGTCTTTGATGAAGTGGATACGGGAGTTTCAGGTCGTGTAGCTCAAGCGATTGCTCAGAAGATTCACAAGATTGGCCAGCATGGTCAGGTTCTGGCTATTTCTCATTTGCCACAAGTGATTGCGATTGCGGATTATCAATTCTTTATTGAAAAGATTAGCAATGACCATTCAACGGTTTCGACTGTTCGTCTCTTGACGGTTGAAGAGCGCGTGGAGGAAGTTGCTAAGATGTTGGCAGGTGATGATGTGACGGAAGCAGCCCTGACACAAGCCAGAGAATTGTTGAGAAACAGGGAGAAATAAGATGACAAACTATTATGTGATTGGAGATGTTCACGGAAAAGCTGGGATGCTGGAAGACCTTCTCAAAACATGGGATGGTCAGACTCAGTTGCTCTTTCTAGGGGATTTGATTGACCGTGGTGAAGATAGTCGCCGTGTCCTAGAGATGGTTAAGGACTTGGTCGATAATCAAGGGGCAATCTGTTTGTCAGGAAACCACGAGTATATGTTTTTGACTTGGCTCGATAACCCAGAAGAAAGCTATGACCACTATCGACGCAATGGTGGAGATACAACCATTAACTCTATCCTAGGTCGTCCCTTGGATGCACCGGTTGATGGAGTAGAAGATGCCAAGCGTGTTGCTACTGAAGCAGCAGACTTGGTCGAATTTATTCGTCAAATGCCTTTTGTGGTAGAGACAGATAAGTATATCTTTGTTCACGCAGGTATTGATTTGACCTTGGATGACTGGCATGAAACCACAGATTACAAGAAAGTATGGCTTAGAAAACCATTCCACGAAGCAGAAAATCATACTGGAAAAACCATTGTCTTTGGCCATACACCAGTTTATGGTTTGTTAAAGCAAGAGCGTGGTACAGCTGAGCTTTGGACTACAGAAGATCGCAAGATTGGAATGGATGGAGGAGCTGTTTATGGTGGTGTCCTTCACGGGATTGTCTTTACAGACCAAGGAATGACAGAACACCACTTTATCGAAAATGACGGCTTTGTTGCTGAAGATTAGTACTCCTAGCAGGGTATGGTCTTGTCAAAATGTCAAAAACAATTTATAATAAATAGATACCCTGAAAGGAAGAGAATCATGAACTTAGAAGAATTGAAAAAACGACAGGAGAAGATCCGTAACTTCTCTATTATCGCCCATATTGACCATGGGAAATCAACTCTAGCAGACCGCATTTTGGAAAAAACAGAGACGGTTTCAAGTCGTGAAATGCAAGCACAGCTTTTGGATAGCATGGATTTAGAGCGAGAACGTGGGATTACCATTAAACTAAATGCTATCGAGCTGAATTATACTGCTAAAGATGGGGAAACTTATATTTTCCACTTGATTGACACGCCGGGGCACGTTGACTTTACCTATGAAGTTTCACGTTCGCTAGCTGCCTGTGAGGGGGCTATTTTGGTGGTTGATGCTGCCCAAGGGATTGAGGCTCAAACCCTTGCCAACGTTTATTTGGCCTTGGACAATGATTTGGAAATCATGCCAGTCATTAACAAAATTGACCTGCCTGCTGCAGATCCAGAGCGCGTGCGTACAGAGATTGAAGATGTCATTGGTTTGGATGCCAGTGAAGCAGTTTTGGCTTCTGCCAAGGCTGGTATCGGTATCGAGGAAATCCTTGAGCAAATCGTGGAAAAAGTGCCAGCGCCAACAGGTGATGTGACGGCGCCACTTAAGGCCTTGATTTTCGACTCAGTTTATGATGCTTATCGTGGGGTTATTCTCCAAGTTCGTGTTATGGACGGGGTGGTTAAACCTGGCGATAAGATTCAGCTCATGAGCAATGGCAAAACTTTTGATGTGACAGAAGTCGGTATTTTTACACCCAAAGCAGTTGGTCGTGATTTCCTTGCGACTGGTGACGTTGGTTATATTGCAGCTTCTATTAAGACGGTTCAGGATACGCGTGTGGGTGATACCGTTACCTTGGCAACCAATCCTGCGGCAGAGCCATTACATGGTTACAAGCAGATGAATCCTATGGTCTTTGCGGGTCTATATCCAATCGAATCAAACAAGTATAATGACCTTCGTGAAGCGCTTGAAAAATTGCAACTGAATGATGCCAGTCTTCAGTTTGAACCAGAAACATCGCAGGCCCTTGGATTTGGTTTCCGTTGTGGTTTCCTTGGACTTCTTCATATGGATGTTATCCAAGAGCGTTTGGAACGTGAGTTCAACATTGACCTCATCATGACAGCTCCATCTGTTATCTATAAGGTTAACTTGACCGACGGTGAGTCAATGGATGTGTCTAACCCATCTGAGTTTCCAGACCCAACTAAGATTGCGACCATTGAAGAGCCTTATGTTAAGGCGCAAATCATGGTACCTCAAGAGTTTGTTGGAGCAGTGATGGAATTGGCTCAGCGCAAGCGTGGAGACTTCGTGACTATGGATTATATTGATGATAACCGTGTTAATGTTATCTATCAAATTCCACTGGCTGAAATCGTCTTTGACTTCTTTGACAAGCTTAAGTCTTCGACACGTGGTTATGCAAGCTTTGACTACGAATTGTCAGAGTATCGTCCATCTAAGCTAGTGAAAATGGATATCCTTCTCAATGGAGACAAGGTGGATGCCCTTAGCTTCATCGTTCACAAGGATTTTGCTTACGAACGTGGAAAACTCATCGTTGATAAACTTAAGAAAATCATCCCTCGTCAACAATTTGAAGTACCAATCCAAGCAGCTATTGGACACAAGATTGTAGCTCGTACTGATATCAAGGCCCTTCGTAAGAACGTACTTGCTAAATGTTATGGTGGTGACGTTTCTCGTAAACGCAAACTCCTTGAAAAACAAAAAGCCGGTAAGAAACGTATGAAAGCTATCGGATCAGTAGAAGTTCCACAAGAAGCTTTCCTCAGCGTCTTGAGTATGGATGAAGAATAAGTTATCATAATTGTTTTTCTTGTTAATAGCAAAATATATAAGAATCAATAGTAAAGCAGGCTTAAATGGTCTGCTTTTTTTATTTCTAGAACAGAAAAAATGTTTGAAATGTTTGTTTATTTGTTTGTTTTTATGTAACAAACTATAAAAACAACAAAAATATAAAAAAAGAGACAAAAAACAACAGAAAATCATTGACAACGGTTTCATATAGTGTTATACTTATAGCATAAAGTTAATGGAAAGAAGGGAAAACCTTATGGGATTAGATCATTTCTTTGACAAAAACCTTGTGTTTTGCTTAGAAGCGGATAATCAAGAACATCTCTTTGATCAGGTTGCAACTTTATTGGAAGAACGAGAAATCGTAACTCCGACTTATCGTGAAGCCCTGATCACGCGTGAAAAGTCATTTCCAACTGGCTTAGATATGGAATTTTTGGGTAAGGATTTGCCGAATGTGGCTATTCCTCATACAGATATTGTTCATAATCTAGCTGAAAAAGTTGTGGTCGTTCGATTAGATAAACCTGTGACCTTCCACAATATGATTGCACCAGATAAGGAAGTAGAAGTATCTTTACTCTTCTTTATCATTAATAACTCAAGTTCAAGTCAAACAAACATTCTTGCTCAGTTGATGGACTTCTTTACTGGAAATGGTCATCTTGAAGACCTATCAAAAATTTCTGAACCAGAAGCCCTCTATGCTTATATCGCTGAAGCAATTGCTTAATCTTGTCTATTAAAAATATTAAATCGGAGGAAATCCATATGATTAAAATTCTTGCCGCCTGCGGTGCAGGTGTTAACTCAAGCCACCAAATTAAAAGTGCTCTTGAAGAAGAACTTTCAAACCGCGGTTTCGATGTTCACTGTGATGCAGTTATGGTCAAAGACGTTAACGAAGATCTTATCAAAGGTTATGACATCTTCACACCAATTGCTGCTACAGACCTTGGTTTTGACCCAGGTATTCCAGTTATCGAAGCAGGACCAATCTTATTCCGTATCCCAGCAATGAGTGCTCCAGTATTTGACAATATTGAAGCAGCTATCAAAGAACACGGGTTAAGCTAATTTTAATTTGTTAACATTCATATAACATAAAAAGGGAGGAACTGTTATGGATGCAATCTTTGACCTAATCAAAGAGGTTTTCACACCCGTCTTAGATATGGGTGGTCCTGTCATCATGTTGATCATTTTGACAATATTGGCTCTACTTTTTGGAGTGAAATTCTCCAAAGCGCTTGAAGGTGGTATCAAACTTGCCATCGCTCTTACAGGTATCGGTGCCATCATCGGTATGCTAAACACTGCTTTCTCAGCATCACTAGCAAAATTCGTTGAAAACACAGGTATCCAATTGAGTATTACTGACGTTGGTTGGGCACCACTTGCAACAATCACTTGGGGTTCTGCTTGGACACTATACTTCTTGCTTATCATGTTGATTGTCAACATAGTGATGCTAGCTATGAAGAAAACAGATACACTTGACGTTGATATCTTCGATATCTGGCACTTGTCTATCACAGGTCTTTTGATTAAATGGTATGCTGACAACAATGGTGTGAGCCAAGGGGTTTCACTCTTGATTGCTACAGCAGCTATCGTCCTTGTCGGTGTGTTGAAAATTATCAACTCTGACTTGATGAAACCTACATTTGATGACCTTCTTAATGCACCAAGTTCATCACCAATGACATCAACTCACATGAACTACATGATGAACCCAGTTATCATGGTTTTGGATAAGATTTTTGAAAAATTCTTCCCAGGTCTTGATAAATATGACTTTGATGCTGCTAAATTGAACAAGAAAATTGGTTTCTGGGGTTCTAAATTCTTTATCGGTTTCATTCTTGGTATCGTTATCGGTATTATGGGAACTCCACATCCAATTGCAGGTGTTGCCGATGCAGATAAATGGCGTCTTGTTATCAGAGGATGGTTGTCTCTTGGTTTGACTGCCGGTGTATCTTTGGAACTCTTCTCACTTATCGGTTCATGGTTCATCGCCGCTGTGGAACCTCTTTCACAAGGTATTACAAACGTTGCTACTAAACGTCTTCAAGGACGTAAATTCAACATCGGTCTTGACTGGCCATTCATCGCTGGTCGTGCTGAAATCTGGGCTTGTGCCAACGTACTTGCACCAATCATGTTGATTGAAGCTGTGCTTCTTTCAAAAGTCGGAAATGGTATCTTGCCACTTGCAGGTATCATCGCAATGGGTGTTACTCCAGCTCTCTTGGTTGTAACTCGTGGTAAATTGCTCCGTATGATTATCTTCGGAACTCTCTTGTTGCCACTCTTCCTTCTTTCAGGTACACTTATTGCACCATTTGCAACAGAACTTGCTAAAGGTGTAGGTGCCTTCCCAGCAGGTGTGAGTGAAACTCAATTGATTACTCACTCAACTCTTGAAGGACCAATCGAAAAACTTCTTGGTTGGACAATTGGTAACACTACAACTGGTGATGTCAAAGCAATCCTTGGTGCTGTAGTCTTCCTTGTATTCTATATCGGTATCTTTGCTTGGTACAGAAAACAAATGATCAAACGTAACGAAGAGTATGCAGCAAAAGCAAAATAATGCGCTCCTATAAAATGTAAATTGTTAAAGCTAGGTTGTCATTTTCCTGATAGGAGTGACAGCCTAGTTTTTTTATAAACTATCAAGAAATCGGAGAAAATAATGGTAATTGAATTAAAATCAGAACAATTAAGAGTTCAATTTAACAGTTTTGGTGGGGCTCTTTCTTCTATAAAAGATGCCGAGGGACTTGAGTATTTGTGGCAAGGGGATGCTACTTATTGGAGTGGGCAAGCTCCTGTTCTCTTTCCCATTTGTGGTTCATTAAGAGAGGATACAGCACTTTATATAGATGATAATGGACAAGAAAGTAAAGGAAAGATTCCTCGTCATGGTTTGGTTCGTAAGAAAGAATTTAAATTAGTTGAACAGACAGATAATAGTGTAACTTTTGCAATTGAAGACGATGAGAATAGTTATCAAAACTATCCTTATCATTTCCGACTAGAAATCACTTATATCCTTACTGGCAAGACAGTACGAACTCAATACAAGATTTTCAATAAAGAAACCAACAAGGTCATGCCTTACTTTATTGGTGGCCATCCAGGATTTAATTGTCCTCTACTTGATGATGAAATCTATGAAGATTATTATCTAGAGTTTGAGAAAGAAGAGACTTGCTCTGTTCCACGTCCTTTCCCAGAAACAGGTATGCTGGATTTTCAAGATAGAAGTCCATGGCTAGAGGGTCAAAAAGAAAAAGATCTTAATTATGATCTTTTCAGCACAGATGCAGTTACCTTAGATGAATTGCAATCTAGAACAATTGCCCTTCGTTCTCGTAAACATGATAAGGGATTGAAAGTGCACTTTGCAGAGTTTCCAAATATCATCATCTGGTCAACTTTGAATAAAGGTACTTTCATTGCTTTAGAACCATGGTCTGGCTTGTCAACATCCCTTGAAGAAGGAGATCATCTAGAAGATAAGAAGAATGTTCGTCTCCTAGAACCTGGTCAAGTGGATCAAATTGGTTTTGATATCGAAATTTTTTAGTTAAAAAAACACAAAAACAAACACTAACTGTTGACTTTTTTAGGAAATAGGAGTATATTATGTTTGTAAACAACAAATGATGTTTGTAACAAACAAATAATCACTTGTTATATTTTCTTTCGCGGAGAAGGATTATTTCTAGGAAACAGCTTTCCTAAACTTGAATAAGGTGTCATTCATCTCATTCAATCCAATTTGTCAATAAACTGCTAGAAAGTCTTTTGTAGGTCAAGTGCTAACTATAAAAGGTTTTACTAGCCTAGAAAAATAAAAAGGAGTATACAATATGTCTATTGTTATCGGTGCAGATGCTGCAGGTTTGAGATTGAAAGAAGTTGTGAAAGACTTCTTGGAAAAAGAAAACTTCCACGTTGTGGATGTTACAGCTGAAGGTCAAGACTTTGTTGATGTGACTCTTGCTGTTGCTGCAGAAGTAAACAAAGAAGAACAAAACCTTGGTATCGTGATTGATGCTTATGGTGCTGGTCCATTCATGGTTGCAACTAAAATCAAAGGAATGGTTGCTGCAGAAGTATCTGACGAACGTTCAGCTTATATGACTCGTGGCCACAACAACTCACGTATGATCACTATGGGTGCACAACTTGTCGGTGATGAATTGGCTAAAAACATCGCTAAAGGATTTGTTAACGGTAAATACGATGGTGGACGTCACCAAATTCGTGTCGACATGTTGAACAAAATGTGCTAATTAGATTACAGTAAGAAAGGTAAGTTAAAAATGAGAATTGCAATTGGATGTGACCACATCGTAACAGATGAAAAAATGGCGGTTTCAGAATTTTTGAAATCAAAAGGATATGAAGTCATTGACTTTGGTACATATGACCATACACGTACTCACTACCCAATCTTTGGTAAAAAAGTAGGGGAAGCTGTAACTAGCGGTCAAGCTGATCTTGGAGTATGTATCTGTGGTACTGGTGTTGGTATCAACAATGCTGTAAATAAAGTTCCAGGTGTCCGCTCTGCCTTGGTTCGTGATATGACAACAGCCCTTTATGCTAAAGAGCAATTGAACGCTAACGTTATCGGATTTGGTGGTAAGATTACTGGTGAATTGCTCATGTGTGATATCATTGAAGCTTTCATCCATGCTGAATACAAACCATCTGAAGAAAACAAGAAATTGATTGCGAAAATTGAACACCTTGAAAGTCACAATGCTCAACAAACAGACGCAAACTTCTTCACTGAATTCCTTGAAAAATGGGATCGCGGAGAATACCACGATTAAGAGGTGACTTATGATTTTAACAGTCACAATGAACCCATCCATTGATATTTCCTATCCCTTGGATGAGTTGAAGATTGATACTGTCAATCGTGTGGTGGATGTAACCAAAACAGCTGGTGGTAAGGGACTCAATGTTACCCGAGTACTTTCAGAATTTGGAGATTCTGTTCTTGCTACTGGTTTAGTTGGTGGTAAACTTGGTGAGTTTTTGGTTGAAAATATCGATGATCAAGTAAAGAAAGATTTCTTCTCAATTCAGGGAGAAACTCGTAACTGTATCGCTATTCTTCACGGAGACAACCAAACAGAAGTTCTTGAAAAAGGTCCTGAAGTATTGGAACAGGAAGGTCAAGACTTTTTGGAACATTTCAAAAAACTCTTGGAGTCAGTTGAAGTAGTAGCTATCTCAGGTAGTCTGCCAGCTGGTCTTCCAGTTGATTACTATGCGAGCTTGGTAGAACTTGCTAATCAAGCTGGCAAGCCTGTTGTCTTGGACTGCTCTGGTGCAGCACTTCAGGCTGTTCTTGAATCACCACATAAACCAACAGTCATCAAACCAAATAATGAGGAATTATCTCAACTTCTAGGAAGAGAAGTTTCTGAGGATTTGGATGAATTAAAAGAAGTTCTCCAAGAACCTTTGTTTGCAGGAATTGAGTGGATTATTGTTTCACTTGGTGCTAACGGTGCTTTTGCCAAACATGGCGACACTTTCTACAAGGTAGATATTCCTAGAATTCAGGTAGTCAACCCTGTCGGATCTGGAGATTCTACTGTGGCAGGAATTTCTTCAGGACTTCTTCATAAAGAATCGGATGCAGAACTCCTCATCAAGGCAAATGTCCTTGGTATGCTCAATGCTCAAGAAAAAATGACTGGTCATGTCAACATGGCTAACTATCAAGCTCTATATGATCAATTAAAAGTAAAAGAGGTATAAAATGGCTTTAACAGAACAAAAACGTGCACGCTTAGAAAAACTTTCTGATGAAAATGGTATCATCTCAGCTCTTGCATTTGACCAACGTGGTGCTTTGAAACGCCTTATGGCTCAACATCAAACAGAAGAACCAACTGTGGCTCAAATGGAAGAACTCAAAGTCTTGGTAGCAGATGAATTGACTAAATACGCTTCATCTATGCTTCTTGACCCTGAATATGGACTTCCAGCAACTAAAGCTCTTGATGAAAAAGCTGGTCTTCTCCTTGCTTATGAAAAAACAGGTTATGACACAACAAGTACAAAACGTTTGCCAGACTGCTTGGATGTTTGGTCTGCAAAACGTATTAAAGAAGAAGGTGCAGATGCAGTTAAATTCTTGCTTTACTATGATGTAGATAGCTCAGACGAACTTAACCAAGAAAAACAAGCTTACATCGAACGTATCGGTTCTGAGTGTGTGGCTGAAGATATCCCATTCTTCCTTGAAATTCTTGCTTACGATGAAAAAATTGCTGACGCAGGTTCTGTAGAATACGCGAAAGTAAAACCACACAAAGTTATCGGTGCTATGAAAGTCTTTTCAGACCCACGCTTTAACATTGATGTCTTGAAAGTAGAAGTTCCTGTTAACATTAAATATGTTGAAGGCTTCGCTGAAGGTGAAGTGGTTTATACACGTGAAGAAGCAGCAGCCTTCTTCAAAGCACAAGATGAAGCAACTAACTTGCCATACATCTACTTGAGTGCTGGTGTATCAGCTAAACTCTTCCAAGATACTCTTGTATTTGCCCATGAATCAGGTGCAAACTTTAACGGAGTTCTTTGTGGCCGTGCAACTTGGGCTGGATCAGTTGAAGCTTACATCAAAGATGGTGAAGCAGCAGCTCGCGAATGGCTACGCACAACTGGTTTTGAAAACATTGACGAACTCAATAAAGTTCTTCAAACAACAGCAACTTCATGGAAAGAGCGCGTATAAGCAAGTCCTCCTAGGTTAGGAACATGAATCTAAAA
>NZ_JANCPG010000021.1:0-29155 GCF_024295905.1 Streptococcus sp. CF7_Ac1-12
AGCCTAAATATTCTGAAAATTCGTTTACTTTTATTGAAATATCTTAAAATATATGGTATAATCAATAATAACCTATACTTTATAAGAGGAGTAAATAAATGAAAAAAAGTCGAGTGCTTGCTGTAGCGGGGGCTACCTTATTAGCGTCAGGAGTTCTAGCTGCGTGTTCAAACACTAGTTCAAATAATGCTAAACTAGCAAAAGATTACCAATATGTTTATCAAACAGATCCAGAAACCTTGGATTATATCGTCAGCAATATCGATTCAACATCATTCGTCACAACAAATGCTGTAGATGGTTTGTTGGCTAATGATAAATATGGTAACCTGGTTCCTTCTATTGCTGAATCATGGACAGTTTCAAAAGATGGTTTGACTTATACCTATAAAATCCGTAAGGATGCTAAATGGGTGACAGCAGAGGGAGAAGAATACGCTCCTGTAACTGCTAAAGACTTCGTTACTGGTTTGAAACACGCCGTAGATGGAAAATCAAAAGGACTTTCAATCGTTAGCTCTTCTATTAAAGGATTAGAAGCATATATCAAGGGTGAAACAAGTGATTTTTCAACCGTTGGAGTAAAAGCACTCGATGATCAAACACTAGAATATACCTTGAACCAGCCAGAAACTTTCTGGAATGACAAGACAACTAGTGGTGTTTTGATGCCGGTTAATGAAGAATTCTTAACTTCAAAAGGGGAAGTTTTTGGTTCCCCAACAGATGCTAACTCTATTCTTTATAACGGTCCATTTGTCTTGAAGGCTGTAACTCCTAAATCATCTATCGAGATGGCTAAAAATGATGCTTACTGGGACAAAGAAAATGTAAAAATTGAGAACGTTAAGTTCACTTTCTGGGATGGTAAGGACCAAGATGTGATTGCCAAAGGTTTTGCTGATGGTCAATATAGCAAGGCTCGTATCTTCCCTACAAGTTCTACATATGAAAAATATGCAGCTGACTTTAAAGATAACATTTACTTTAATGAACCAGGAGCGGGTGTTGCAACTGTCAGCTTGAATTATGGCCGTACAACCTATAACCACACTGCCAAAACAAGTGATACCCAAAAGACATCTACTCAGAAAGCATTGCTAAACAAGGAATTCCGTCAAGCCTTGAACTTTGCTGTCGATCGCAATTCTTACTCAGCTCAAACAAATGGTACTGATGGAGCTGCAGTAGCCATCCGTAATACGTTTGCACCTTATAATCTTCAAGTTGGTAAGAAAACATTTGGTGAATTGGTACAAGATAGCTTGGCTAAGACAAATTCTTCTACTTGGTCAAACGTGTCTCTAGCAGATTCTCAAAATGGCCTTTACAATGAAGAAAAAGCGAAAGAAGTCTTTGCTAAAGCCAAATCAAGTCTACAAGCTGAAGGTGTTGAATTCCCAATCCACTTGGATGCCCTGGTTATCCAAGAATCAACAGCGGTTGTAAACCGTGTTCAATCATTGAAACAATCAATTGAAAAAGTATTGGGTTCAGATAATGTTGTTGTAGACTTACAACAAATGACTCAAGCAGAAGCTTTACCAATTTCATTTAGCGCTCCAACAGCTAAAGAGCAAGACTGGGATATCCATACCTTGCTAGGATGGAACCCTGACTATCAAGATCCTTCTACTTTCTTGGATCAATTCGTCCTTAAGGGAGGAAGCACTCGTCTTTACCTTGGTATTGACCAAAACACAGATGCATCAGTAGTAAGCAAACTTGGTTTAGCTGACTATGGAAAATTACTTGATGACGCAAACAGCGAAAACCAAGATGTTCAAAAACGTTATGAAAAATACGCGGTGGCACAAGCTTGGTTGACTGATAATGCTTTGACAATTCCAGTAATGGCTTCTCCTAAAGAAACAGCCGTTTCATATGTTTCAAAAGTTCTACCATTTAGCTCTTCATATTCAGTAGCAGGCCTTAAAGGTGAAAATTCAGGATACTTGAAGTACACTGAAGTTGGTGAAAAAGCAATCACCAAAGAAGAGTATGAAAAAGCTCGTGAAAAATGGTTGAAAGAAAAGACTGAGTCAAACGAGAAAGCTCAAAAAGAATTGGCAAGTCATGTGAAGTAAATAATTTTCAATAGAACTTTCTCTCCATGAGGAGAAGGTTCTTTTGGGATTTTTAAAGGAAATGATATGAAAAAATATATTTTTATGCGTGTTTTGCGGTCATTGGTTTCTATCTTCTTAGTAACAACCTTGACTTACACGATTATCTATACAATGGTTCCTCGAAAATTGATTTTCAAACAGGATACCAACTATAACAAGATTGCGACAACTGCTGATAAACGTGATAACTATGAGAATACTGTTTATGAGCGTATGGGCTATATCGAGTACTACGATACCAAAGAGTTGCAAGAAAAAGCTAGCCAGATGGATGCTTCTGTAACAGTTGAAGCTAATGATACTAACAAGGCTATCTATGAAAAATACATCAAACAAATCGGTCATGGTTGGACCCTGGGAGAATTTACTGAAAGTGGCCAATTCTACGCTACTCGTGAAATCCCAATTTTTGAACGTGTTTTCAAATTCTATGCTAACTTGATTGACATTGATCATACTAATAAAATTCAAGACCCTGAAAATCCAGACTTGAAACGTTACCTTCGTTTTGAAAATGATCCAGCTATCGGATGGTCATTGGTCGGTTCAGGAACGAAACATAAATATCTCTTGTACTTCAACGGTCAGTTCCCATTTGTGCATCAAAACTTTGTGAACATCAATTTAGGTGACTCTTATCCAACCTATGCTAATAGCCCTGTTTTACAGGTTATTACTCAAGGACAAGGACAAACAAAAACATCTCAAGTTCAGTTCCCAACAGGTAAGAAAACTTCTTCTGTAAATATTTACTCAAGAACCTACAAATCGCCTAGTCAGGCTGACTCTCGTGAAGTAGCCAACTACGGAAAAGATGACCCTTATACAGCTACGGAAAGCAATTACCAATATCCTTCTATGATTGCTAGCTCTGCAGTCATTGGATTGATTGGTTTGGTGATTTCTTATGCGATTGCCGTGCCACTTGGTTCAGCTATGGCTCGCTTCAAGAATACTTGGATTGATAGCTTCTCAACAGGGTTTTTGACCTTCTTGATGGCCCTTCCAACCATTGCCTTGGTTTACATTGTTCGTTTGATTGGATCATCAATTGGTCTTCCAGATTCATTCCCTATTTTGGGTGCTGGAGATTGGCGTTCGTATGTTTTACCAGCAGTTATCCTTGGTTTGTTGGGGGCTCCTGGTACAGCCATTTGGATTCGTCGTTATATGATTGACTTACAATCACAGGACTTTGTTCGTTTTGCTCGTGCAAAAGGTTTGTCTGAAAAAGAAATTTCAAACAAACACATCTTTAAAAATGCCATGGTTCCGCTGGTTTCAGGAATTCCTGGTGCTGTTATCGGGGTTATCGGTGGTGCAACCCTTACTGAAACAGTCTTCGCCTTCCCAGGTATGGGTAAAATGTTGATTGACTCTGTAAAAGCATCTAATAACTCTATGGTCGTTGGTCTTGTCTTCATCTTTACATGTATTTCTATCTTCTCACTTCTTTTGGGAGATATTTGGATGACTATTATTGACCCACGTATTAAATTGACTGAGAAAGGAGGCAAATAATGTCTACAATCGATAAAGAAAAATTTCAGTTCGTAAAACGTGACGATTTTGCCTCTGAAGCCATTGATGCGCCAGCTTATTCATACTGGGGTTCAGTGTTTAGACAATTTATGAAGAAGAAATCAACTGTAGTAATGTTGGGAATCTTGGTAGCTATCATTTTGATGAGTTTCATCTACCCAATGTTTTCTAAGTTTGATTTCAATGATGTCAGCAAGGTAAACGACTTTAGTGCTCGTTATATCAAGCCAAATGCTGAGCATTGGTTCGGTACAGACAGTAACGGTAAATCTCTCTTTGACGGTGTCTGGTTCGGAGCTCGTAACTCTATCCTCATTTCTGTGATTGCGACAGTGATTAACCTAGTTATCGGTGTCTTTGTCGGTGGTATTTGGGGTATTTCAAAATCAGTTGACCGTGTGATGATGGAAGTTTATAACGTCATCTCAAACATCCCATCTCTTTTGATTGTCATTGTCTTGACTTACTCAATCGGAGCTGGATTCTGGAATCTGATTTTTGCCATGAGTGTGACTACTTGGATTGGTATTGCCTACTCGATTCGTATTCAGATCATGCGTTATCGTGACTTGGAGTATAACCTTGCTTCACGTACACTTGGAACACCAACCTTGAAGATTGTTGCCAAAAATATCATGCCTCAATTGGTATCTGTTATTGTGACAACCATGACTCAAATGCTTCCAAGCTTTATCTCATACGAAGCCTTCTTGTCATTCTTCGGTCTTGGATTACCAATTACCGTGCCAAGTTTGGGTCGTTTGATTTCGGATTATTCACAAAACGTAACAACCAATGCTTACTTGTTCTGGATTCCATTGACAACTCTTGTCTTGGTATCCTTATCCCTTTTCGTAGTTGGTCAAAACTTAGCGGATGCTAGTGATCCACGTACACATAGATAGGAGTAGAAATGACAAAAGAAAAAAATGTAATTTTGACTGCTCGCGATATTGTCGTGGAATTTGACGTTCGTGACAAAGTATTGACAGCCATTCGCGGCGTTTCCCTTGAACTAGTTGAAGGAGAAGTATTAGCCTTGGTAGGTGAGTCAGGATCAGGGAAATCTGTTTTGACAAGGACATTCACAGGTATGCTTGAAGAAAACGGTCGCATTGCCCAAGGTAGTATTGACTACCGTGGTCAAGATTTGACAGCTTTATCTTCTCACAAGGATTGGGAACAAATTCGTGGCGCTAAGATTGCGACTATCTTCCAAGATCCAATGACTAGTTTGGACCCAATTAAAACAATTGGTAGTCAGATTACAGAAGTTATTGTAAAACACCAAGGAAAAACAGCTAAAGAAGCGAAAGAATTGGCCATTGACTACATGAATAAGGTTGGGATTCCAGATGCAGATAGACGTTTTGATGAATACCCATTCCAATATTCTGGAGGAATGCGTCAACGTATCGTTATTGCGATTGCTCTTGCCTGCCGACCTGATGTCTTGATTTGTGATGAGCCAACGACTGCCTTGGATGTGACCATCCAAGCTCAGATTATTGATTTGTTGAAATCTTTACAAAACGAGTACCATTTCACAACAATCTTTATCACCCACGACCTTGGTGTGGTGGCAAGTATTGCAGATAAGGTAGCGGTTATGTATGCAGGAGAAATCGTTGAGTATGGAACTGTTGAGGAAGTCTTCTATGACCCTCGCCATCCATATACATGGAGTCTCTTGTCTAGCTTGCCTCAGCTTGCTGATGATAAAGGGGATCTTTACTCAATCCCAGGAACACCTCCGTCACTTTATACTGACCTGAAAGGGGATGCCTTTGCCTTGCGTTCTGACTATGCAATGCAGATTGACTTTGAACAAAAAGCTCCTCAATTCTCAGTATCAGAGACACATTGGGCTAAAACTTGGCTACTTCATGAGGATGCTCCAAAAGTAGAAAAACCAGCTGTGATTGCAAATCTCCATGATAAGATCCGTGAAAAAATGGGATTTGCCCATCTGGCTGACTAGGAGGAAGGAAATGTCTGAAAAATTAGTAGAAATCAAAGATTTAGAAATTTCCTTCGGTGAAGGAAGTAAGAAGTTTGTCGCAGTTAAAAATGCTAACTTCTTTATCAACAAGGGAGAAACGTTCTCGCTTGTAGGTGAGTCAGGTAGTGGGAAAACAACTATTGGTCGTGCGATAATCGGTCTAAATGATACAAGTAATGGTGATATCATTTTTGATGGTCAAAAGATTAATGGTAAGAAATCGCGTGAACAAGCTGCGGAATTGATTCGTCGTATCCAGATGATTTTCCAAGACCCTGCCGCAAGTTTGAATGAACGTGCGACCGTTGATTATATTATTTCTGAAGGTCTTTACAATCACCATCTGTTCAAGGATGAAGAAGAACGTAAAGAGAAAGTTCAAAATATTATCCGTGAGGTAGGTCTTCTTGCTGAGCACTTGACTCGTTACCCTCATGAGTTCTCAGGTGGTCAACGTCAACGTATCGGTATTGCCCGTGCCTTGGTGATGCAACCAGACTTTGTTATTGCAGATGAGCCAATTTCGGCCTTGGACGTTTCTGTTCGTGCCCAAGTCTTGAACTTGCTTAAAAAATTCCAAAAAGAGCTCGGTTTGACCTATCTCTTCATCGCCCATGACTTGTCTGTCGTTCGCTTTATTTCAGATCGTATCGCAGTTATTTATAAGGGTGTTATTGTAGAGGTTGCTGAAACAGAAGAATTGTTTAACAATCCAATCCACCCATATACTCAAGCCTTGCTTTCAGCGGTTCCAATTCCAGATCCAATCTTGGAACGTAAGAAGGTCTTGAAGGTTTATGACCCAAGTCAACACGACTATGAGACTGATAAGCCGTCTATGGTTGAAATCCGTCCAGGTCACTATGTTTGGGCTAACCAAGCCGAATTGGCACGTTACCAACAAGGACTAAACTAATAATGGTTTTATAATTTCCATGTCAATTTTTATGGAAATTATAAACCTTTTTTTGTTGGACTGATTTGAAAAACTTTGAAAGCTCCCTGAAAGAATTTTCGAAAAATTTTAAAAAATTCTGAAATATTCTTGACAGGTGATGAAAAAGGTGGTAAGATAGGAAACATCAAAAAAGAAAGCAGAAAAAGAAATGAATAAGAAACAAGCTGTAACGATGAATCAAAACTTTTACTTTAGCTACTTTAGATAGTGTTTGTAGACATGTCACCATGGATGCAAACAGTTCAAGCAATTTGTTTGTATCTATGTGGCTAAGATTTTTGATTGTGGTCCATATAGATGAATATCTAAATGGACTAGCAAAGTTATAACTTGTTAGATTATTTCAAGCATCCGTTTAGATAGTATCTAGGCGGTTTTTTGTTTTATCTTTTCTGAGAAGGAGTTTCATTATGAAAGTTGTTCGAAAATTACTAGCCCCTCTCTTGGTAGTGGGAATCCTCTTGACTTCTCTGATTAGTTTACATCAGTTGAAGGCAGATAAGAAAAAAGATGTGTTTCGTATCGGTATTTCGCAATTTATTACCCACCAGTCTCTAGATGCTACTAGAGAAGGATTTGTGGATGAGCTGGCTAAACAAGGATATGTGGAGGGGAAAAATATTGAGATTGATCTGCAAAATGCACAAGGAGAACAAAGAAATCTAAAAACTATTTCCCAGCAGCTAGCAGAATCCAGTGATGTCGTTCTAGCCATCGCAACGCCTTCTGCTCAGAGCTTGGCCAATACAACGCAAAAGACACCGGTTGTCTTTTCAGCTGTAACAGATCCTGTCAGCGCCAAGTTGGTTGAGTCAAGAGAGCATCCTGGGGGCAATGTAACTGGGACAAGCGACCAGTCATCAGATGCCATTTCAACCCAAATCAATTTGATAAAGAAAGTTCTACCAAAGGCTAAAACAATTGGAATCCTCTATACTCAGAGTGAGCCAAATTCGGTTGTCCAAAAGGATGAAGCTAAGCGCCTTCTGGAAGAAAAAGGCTTTACCGTTGTTGAAAAAACAATCTTGGACAGTAACAACGTCAAGGCGGCAGCAGAGAGTTTGATGGCAGAGGTGGATATGGTTTTTGTACCAACGGATAATATCATTTCATCAACCATGGAAACAGTCAAGCAGGTTTCTATTAAACACAAGGTTCCAGTATTCGGTGGTTCAACAGAAATGATTGCGGTTGGTGGCTTGTATAACTACGGAACCAATTATGAAGAATTGGGAAGACAGACAGCCCGCATGCTGGTTCGTATTTTAAAAGGTGAGAAGCCAGAAAATATAGCAGTTGAGTTGCCTGAAAAACTGGAATTGCATACCAATCAAGAAATGGCAGATGCATTGGGAATTGATATTAGTAAGTTAGAAGGCAAGGAATAAGGAGATTTAAGATGAATTTTGTGTTATCTAGTTTATCAGAAGGTTTGTTGTGGTCGATTATGGCGATTGGGGTCTACTTGACTTTCCGTATTTTGGATATTGCGGATATGACTGCTGAAGGAGCCTTTCCAATGGGGGCGGCTGTCGTCGTATCTCAGATACAGGCAGGGACAAATCCTTGGATAGCGACTTTACTTGCTTTGCTGGCAGGTATGGTAGCAGGTCTTGTATCAGGAATGCTCCACACCAAGATGAAAATCCCAGCTCTCTTGACAGGTATTGTGACCTTGACAGGGCTTTATTCGATCAATATTAAAATCATGGGTAGCGTGCCCAATCTTTCCTTGGGAGATTCTGCAACCGTCTTTAAACAATTGGCGAGCTTGGGACTGACAAATGAAGAAGCTGTTTTCTCATTCAGTTTAGCCTGTCTCTTACTTGTTTGTTTGGTCTTGACCCTCTTGATGAAAACGGAGGTTGGTTTGGTCTTGCGTTCGACTGGGGACAATATTCCGATGAGTGAGGCAAATGGGGTCAATGTAGATACGATGAAGATTGTTGGTTACATGATTTCAAATGGTTTGATTGCCTTATGTGGTTCCTTGTTCGCCCAAAATGATGGATTTTCAGATGTGACTTCTGGGACAGGAACCATTGTTGTTGGTTTGAGTGCCGTGATTATTGCGGAAGTCTTGATTCACGATTTGACCATTGGAGGCCGTTTGTTATCTATCGGAATCGGTGCTATTGTTTACCGTTTGATTATTTTAAATATCTATGAAATTCCAAATCTAGATCAAAACCTGGTTCGTCTCTTTAATGCAATCTTACTCGCCTTGGTTTTATTTGCACCAGAATTGCAAAAGAGATTAAAGATTCGTGGTTTGAAACTGAGAAATGAATAGGAGGAAAAAGTTATGGCAAGTTTATTAACACTTGAAAATATTCACAAGACATTTGAAGCAGGGACGGTCAATGAGAACCATGTCCTCAAAGGATTAGATTTAGAAGTTGAAGAGGGAGATTTTATCTCTGTGATTGGTGGAAATGGCGCAGGAAAATCCACTTTGATGAATATCTTGGCTGGCAATCTATCGGTAGACGAAGGGGACCTTTTATTGGCAGGGAAATCCATTAAAAATCTGAGTGTCAGAAAGAGAGCCAAGGATATCGCCCGTGTTTTTCAAGATCCTAAGATGGGAACAGCTTCGCGTTTGACGATTGAGGAGAATATGGCTATTGCCTTGAGACGTGGGCAAAAGAGAGGGCTTGGTTGGGGCGTGAAGGAGAAGGATAGAATCCAGTTCCAAGAAGCCTTGAAAGAGTTGAATATTGGCCTTGAAAATCGCTTGAAAGTGGATACCCAATATCTTTCAGGAGGACAAAGACAGGCCTTGACTTTAGTCATGGCAGCTCTGGTGAAACCTAAACTTTTACTTTTGGATGAACATACTGCGGCACTTGATCCAAAAACGAGTCAAATGGTGATGGACTTGACTCAAAAGATTGTGGAAGACCATCAGTTGACGACTTTGATGATTACCCATGATATGAACCATGCTATTGAGTATGGCAATCGTCTCATTATGCTCTATCAAGGGAAAATAGTGGTGGATGTCAAGGGAGAGGAGAAAAAGCATCTGACGGTTGAAAATCTCATGCATCTCTTCCAGAAAAATAGTGGCCAAAGCCTAGTCAGTGATGAATTGGTTTTGGGATAAAGAAAAAGGCTGAGATGTAGTGTCTCAGTCTTTTATTTCTTACGCTTTGCAAAATCTACAAATCTGAATTTTTCGAGTTTATGGCGACTTTCAGTGAATTGAAATTGGCGCCCGTCTTGGAGATAGACTTTTGACTTGATTGAAACGACATAAGGGTCTTTGCCTATGTCCATGAGAATCTTGTCTCTGTCATTTGAGTGGTCAATGGTTATTTCCTTTTGAGCATAATCAATAAGGAGTTTGAGGTCGTCCTCTATATAAGAATAGATAGAATGCTCAGCAATTTGGCGAGTGATATTTGGGATTAGTTCCATATCCAGATAGTCCGTATCCAGAACGGATACCAGATCATCCACCACACGCTGGCGAACCACCTTCCAAACCATACGAAACTCTGGGAAGCCGGTTATCAGTGAGGATTTTTTATCAATAATAATCTTATCCAGACTGACCACGTTGGTTTTAGAGCGCAGTCCAAGTTCTTGAACTAGCTCTTGGTAGCTGGTTAGGTTGGATACAGGGAAATTGACGGTTTCTTCTTTGACGACTTGAGAACCTTGCCCCCTTATCTTTTTGATCAATCCTTCCTCTTGGAGGAGATACAGAGCCTTTCGGACAGTATCACGGCTTACCTGATACTGGTTCATAAGGTCGTGCTCGCTAGGAAGGAAATCTCCGACAGCGTAAGTCTCGTTTTGAATGGTTTCTTGGATTTGCTTAAATAATCGTTGATATTTCTTCATTTTGCTTCCTTAAATGGCTTTTTAGTCTAGTTTAATGAACACCTGTATCTATTTTACCATACAAGTTCCAGAAAAATGACAAAAAAATCCTTTTTTTACACCGAACAAGTTGCAGACAAGTTTGGTATCGTTTACAATAGTTTTATCAAATCAAACTTGCTTTGACAAGTATAAGGAGAATCAAATGGGAAAATTTGAACAAGAAGCCAAAGATTTGCTTCAGGCAATTGGAGGCAAAGAGAATGTGACTGCCGTCACCCACTGTGCGACTCGGATGCGTTTTGTTTTAGGGGATAGCAAGAAGGCTAATGTCAAGGCTATCGAATCAATTCCAGCTGTTAAAGGAACCTTTACAAATGCAGGTCAATTTCAGGTAATCATTGGAAATGATGTGCCCATCTTTTATAATGATTTTACAGCTGTTTCAGGCATTGAGGGTGTTTCTAAAGAAGCAGCAAAGTCAGCAGCTAAGAGTAATCAAAACGTGGTCCAACGTGTCATGACCACTCTGGCGGAAATCTTTACTCCGATTATTCCAGCCTTGATTGTTGGTGGATTGATCCTCGGTTTCCGTAATGTCTTGGAAGGTGTGCATTGGTCGATGTTAGATGGCAAGACCATCACGGAATCCTCACAGTTTTGGGCAGGGGTTAATCACTTCCTCTGGTTGCCTGGTGAAGCGATCTTCCAATTCTTGCCAGTGGGGATTACCTGGTCTGTCTCTCGTAAGATGGGAACCAGCCAAATCTTGGGAATTGTTCTCGGAATCTGTTTGGTATCGCCTCAGTTGCTCAATGCCTATGCGGTTGCTTCAACGCCAGCAGCTGATATCGCGGCAAACTGGGTTTGGAATTTTGGCTATTTTACTGTTAATCGTATCGGTTACCAAGCCCAAGTTATTCCAGCCTTGCTTGCAGGTTTGAGTTTGTCTTATCTTGAAATTTTCTGGCGCAAGCATATCCCAGAAGTGATTTCCATGATTTTTGTACCTTTCTTGTCATTGATTCCAGCTCTGATTTTGGCTCACACTGTCTTGGGTCCAATCGGTTGGACAATCGGTCAAGGACTTTCATCAGTTGTCTTGGCAGGATTAACTGGTCCTGTTAAATGGCTCTTCGGTGCGATTTTTGGTGCCCTCTACGCTCCATTTGTCATCACAGGTCTTCATCATATGACCAATGCCATTGATACACAATTGATTGCGGATGCTGGTGGTACTGCCCTCTGGCCTATGATTGCTCTTTCTAATATTGCCCAAGGTTCAGCCGTATTTGCCTATTATTTCATGCACCGTCATGATGAGCGTGAGGCTCAGGTTTCACTTCCTGCAACCATTTCAGCCTATCTCGGTGTTACAGAACCAGCCCTCTTTGGGGTCAATGTCAAATACATCTATCCATTTGTTGCTGGGATGACTGGTTCAGCTCTTGCAGGCATGTTATCCGTTACTTTTAATGTGACTGCGGCGTCTATTGGTATCGGTGGTTTGCCAGGTATCCTCTCTATTCAACCTCAATACATGCTGCCATTTGCAGGAACTATGCTAGTTGCGATTGTTGTTCCAATGATCTTGACTTTCTTCTTCCGTAAGGCTGGTCTCTTTACAAAAACAGAGGACGATACGGATTTGCAGGCAGAATTTGTTGCTCAAGAAGAAGCAGAATTTGTGAGCCATGAACCGGTAGAACTTACTCCAGTAGAAATTGTTAGCCCACTGACTGGCCAAGTAAAAGAATTGAGTCAAGCGACAGATCCTGTTTTTGCATCAGGTGTCATGGGGCAAGGTCTGGTCATTGAACCAAGCCAAGGTGAGTTGACTTCTCCAGTCAATGGGACAGTTACGGTTCTTTTCCCTACTAAGCATGCTATCGGTATTGTCTCTGATGAGGGAGTGGAATTGCTCATTCACATTGGTATGGATACAGTAGGTCTAGAAGGCAAAGGATTTGAAAGTCTTGTAGCCCAAGGAGATCATGTCACGGTTGGGCAGAAATTGATTCGTTTTGATATGGATATTATCAAGGATGCAGGTCTGGTAACAGAAACTCCTGTCATTATTACCAATCAAGATGCTTATACAGCGACCATCACTGGAACTTATCCGACAACTATCCAAGCTGGAGAAGATCTCATGGTCGCAACACGAATCTAATCAAAATAGCACGAATAGGGACGGAAGACGGCTTCCTCCCTTTTATCAGAAAAGGAGAAATAGATGACACTTGATAAAAGAAAAGTAGTCTATCAAATCTATCCAAAATCTTACAAAGACACCACTGGCAATGGTATTGGGGACTTACGTGGAATTATCGAAAAAATCCCCTATCTAGCCAAACTGGGCGTAGATATGGTCTGGCTCAATCCATTCTATCCAAGCCCTCAACGGGATAATGGTTACGATATTTCAGATTATATGGCAGTTGATCCTCTTTTTGGTGATATGGCTGATTTTGAGGCAATGGTGCGTGTCGGTAAAGAGCACAAGATTGACTTTATGTTGGACATGGTACTCAACCATTGTTCGACAGAGCATGAATGGTTTCAGAAAGCCCTAGCTGGTGACAAGTATTATCAAGACTTTTTCTTCATCCAAGACCAACCAACAGACTGGCAGTCTAAGTTTGGTGGGTCTGCATGGGCTCCTTTTGGGGATACGGGGAAATACTACCTTCACCTTTTTGATGAGACCCAGGCTGACCTTAACTGGCGCAATCCCAATGTCCGTAAGGAGCTTTTCAAGGTTGTGAATTTTTGGCGCGACAAGGGTGTCAAGGGTTTCCGATTTGATGTGATCAATTTGATTGGGAAAGATGAAGTTCTAGTAGATTGTCCTGAAAATGAAGGAAAGTCAGCTTACACAGACAAGCCTATCGTTCATGACTATTTGCGTATGATGAACCAAGCAACTTTTGGTTCCGACGATAGCTTTATGACAGTTGGGGAAATGTCTTCTACCACCATGGAAAACTGTGTCCTTTATTCGTCTCCTGACCGTCAGGAATTATCAATGACCTTTAATTTTCATCATCTTAAGGTGGACTATAAGGATGGACAAAAGTGGACCTTGGCTCCCTTTGATTTTGAAGAGTTGAAGAGTCTTTACCATAGTTGGGGTAAGGAGATGAGTGATAAAGGTGGTTGGAGCGCTCTTTTCTGGAACAATCACGACCAACCACGCGCTTTGAACCGTTTTGTCGATATTCAAAATTTCCGCAAGGAGGGGGCGACCATGCTAGCGGCCAGCATTCATCTCTCACGTGGAACACCTTATATCTATATGGGTGAAGAAATCGGGATGATTGACCCAGACTATGATTCGATGGCTGATTATGTGGATGTCGAATCGCTCAATGCTTATCAGATGCTCTTACAAGAAGGGAAGAGTCAGGAAGAAGCCCTCCAGATTATTCAGGCTAAGTCGCGTGATAATTCACGAATCCCTATGCAGTGGGATGCTTCGGAGAATGCTGGTTTCACAGTAGGCACTCCTTGGCTCAAGGCAGGAAAATCCTACCCCCACATCAATGTAGAAAATGAAATCCAAGGTCCGATTTTTACTTTCTACCAAGACTTGATTCGACTTCGCAAAGAAATGCCTATCATCTCAGAAGGAAGTTACAAACCAGCCTTTGAAGATAGCAAGCAAGTCTATGCTTTTGAACGTCAGTATGAGGATGAAAAGTTGCTAGTGATCAATAACTTTTATGTCACAGAAGTGGAAATGGATTTACCACCAGCCTACCAAAATGGGCAAATTTTGATTTCCAATTATGAAGATGCAGAAGTGTCTGAAAAAATTCTACTCAGACCTTATCAAACACTGGCTATCTATGTAAATTAAACTCAGTAAGGAGCCCTCTTTTGCAGAAAAGCAGGGTTCTTTTTGCTGTCTATTCCATTCCTGAAAGCGTAAAACAAACTAGTCAGGGTGGCTAGTTTGTGGTATAATGAAAGAGACTCAAAAAGAAACAGGAGAAATATGATGGATTTACTATTAGCAATTGTATTGATTGTGCTAGCTTTTCTAGGAGGAGCTCTTGGAGGAATGTACTTGGTTCGTAAGCAAATTGAAAAAGAATTCGCTGACAACCCACGTTTGAATGCTGAAGCAGTTCGTACTCTTTTGAGTGCAAATGGTCAAAAACCAAGCGAAGCCAAGGTACAACAAGTTTACCACCAAATCATCCGCCAACAAAAAGCAGCCCTTGCTAACAATAAAAAGAAAAAATAAATAAGGAAAAGTCTGGGATGAAAATTCCAGACTTCTCACTATGTTGGCTATGGTTTAGGGGTGAGACTTTTTCCTTGCATTCTATTGATATTTGATTATGATTAAGAGAGATGGTTATTGATTAGGCTGTCATTATTCAGTTCATAAGGAACGGTAATCATAATGAACTATCAATCAGAAAAAAGACTAGAAAGAAGACTGTATGGATAATCGACCAATTGGTTTTTTGGATTCGGGTGTCGGGGGCTTGACCGTTGTGCGAGAGCTCATGCGCCAGCTTCCCCATGAAGAAATCGTCTATATTGGAGATTCGGCACGGGCGCCCTATGGGCCCCGTCCTGCTGAGCAAATTCGTGAATATACTTGGCAGTTGGTCAACTTTCTTTTGACCAAGGATGTCAAAATGATTGTCATTGCTTGTAATACTGCGACTGCCGTTGTCTGGGAAGAAATCAAGGCTCAACTAGATATTCCTGTCCTAGGTGTTATTTTGCCAGGAGCTTCGGCAGCTATCAAGTCCAGTCAAGGTGGGAAAATCGGAGTGATTGGAACTCCCATGACGGTACAATCTGATATTTACCGTCAGAAAATCCATGATTTGGATCCGGACTTACAGGTGGAGAGTTTGGCCTGTCCCAAGTTTGCTCCCTTGGTGGAGTCTGGTGCTCTGTCAACCAGTGTCACCAAGAAAGTGGTCTATGAAACCCTGCGTCCCTTGGTTGGAAAGGTGGATAGCCTGATTTTGGGTTGTACCCATTATCCACTGCTCAGACCTATTATTCAAAATGTCATGGGACCCAAGGTTCAGCTCATTGATAGTGGGGCAGAGTGCGTACGGGACATCTCAGTCTTACTCAATTATTTTGAAATCAATCGTGGTCGCGATGCTGGACCACTTCATCACCGTTTTTACACAACAGCCAGCAGCCAAAGTTTTGCACAAATTGGTGAAGAATGGCTGGAAAAAGAGATTCATGTGGAGCATGTAGAATTATGACAAATAAAATTTATGAATACAAGGATGAACAGGACTGGTATGTCGGGTCCTATGGTATTTTTGGTGGCGTCCGGACGTTGACGGATGATGACTTGGATTTTCCTCTATTAGAGTTTGCCCAAAGATTTCGAGATGAGGATCGAGGTTTTCCTATTTCTGTGATTGTTTTACGCTATGGTTCTCTCTACCGTTTATGGTCTTTTGTGGTAGATATCCTCAACCAAGAAATGGGACGAAATTTGGAAATTATACAACGTCAGGGGGCTTTTCTCTTAGTTGAAAATGGGCAACTCCTGCATGTAAAATTGCCTAAAGAAGGTGTTGATGTAGAAGCCTTCTTTGAGACAAACAATGTCAGAGAAACCTTATTGATTGCGACTCGTAACGAGGGCAAGACCAAGGAATTCCGAGCTATCTTTGACAAACTAGGCTATGATGTGGAAAACCTCAATGATTATCCTGATTTGCCTGAAGTAGCAGAAACAGGAATGACTTTTGAGGAAAATGCCCGCCTTAAGGCAGAAACCATTTCCCGGTTAACTGGCAAGATGGTCTTGGCAGATGACTCGGGTCTTAAAGTCGATGTTCTTGGCGGTTTACCAGGGGTTTGGTCGGCTCGTTTTGCAGGTGTCGGAGCTACGGATAATGAAAACAATGCCAAACTCTTGCATGAATTGGCTATGGTCTTTGAACTTAAGGACCGTTCGGCTCAATTCCATACAACCCTAGTCGTAGCCAGTCCAAACAAGGAAAGTTTGGTGGTCGAAGCAGACTGGCCAGGCTACATTAATTTTGAACCTAAGGGTGAAAATGGCTTTGGCTATGATCCTCTTTTCCTTGTAGGAGAGACAGGCAAGTCATCAGCTGAGTTAACCCTTGAAGAAAAAAATAGTCAATCTCACCGTGCCTTAGCCGTTAAGAAACTTTTGGAGGTATTTCCATCATGGCAAAGCAAACCATCATTGTAATGAGCGATTCCCATGGCGATAGCTTGATTGTGGAAGAAATCCGTGATCGCTATGTGGGCAAAGTTGATGCCGTTTTTCATAACGGTGATTCTGAACTGCGTCCTGATTCTCCACTTTGGGAGGGCATCCGTGTAGTTAAAGGGAACATGGACTTCTACGCCGGCTACCCAGAACGTTTGGTGACTGAGCTTGGTTCGACCAAGATTATCCAAACTCATGGTCACTTGTTTGACATTAATTTCAACTTTCAAAAGTTGGACTACTGGGCTCAGGAGGAAGATGCCGATATCTGTCTCTATGGTCACTTGCATGTGCCAAATGCTTGGATGGAAGGTAAGACCCTCTTTCTAAATCCAGGTTCTATCAGTCAACCACGTGGGACCATCAGAGAATGTCTCTATGCTCGTGTGGAGATTGATGACAGTTATTTCAAAGTGGACTTTTTGACACGAGACCATGAGGTGTATCCGGGCTTGTCCAAGGAGTTTAGCCGATGATTGCCAAGGAGTTTGAGACTTTCTTGTTGGGGCAAGAGGAAACTTTTTTGACTCCTGCTAAAAATCTAGCTGTGTTGATTGATACCCACAATGCAGATCACGCTACCCTCTTGCTCAGTCAGATGACCTATACCCGTGTTCCTGTTGTGACAGATGAAAAACAGTTTGTTGGGACGATTGGGCTCAGAGATATTATGGCTTACCAGATGGAGCATGACTTGAGTCAAGAAATCATGGCAGATACGGATATCGTTCATATGACGAGAACGGACGTAGCGGTCGTCTCGCCTGATTTTACCATTACGGAGGTCTTGCACAAGCTGGTAGATGAGTCCTTCTTGCCGGTTGTGGATGCGTCAGGGATTTTCCAAGGGATTATCACGCGCAAGTCTATCCTCAAGGCAGTCAATGCCCTCTTGCATGATTTTAGTAAGGAATATGAGATTCGATGCCGATGAGAGATAGGATTTCAGATTTCTTAGAGGGAAAGCAGGGTTTATCTGCCAATTCTAAGCAGTCCTATAAGTATGATTTGGAGCAATTTTTAGATATTGTAGGTGGGCAGATTTCGGAGACTAGTCTCAAGATTTACCAAGCCCAGCTAGTCAATCTAAAAATCAGCGCTCAAAAGCGGAAGATTTCGGCCTGTAACCAATTTCTCTACTTTCTCTATCAAAAAGGGGAAGTGGAAAGCTTTTACCGTTTGGAATTAACCAAACAGACTGAAAAGAAAACTGAAAAACCAGAGATTCTAGACCTAGACTCTTTTTGGCAGGAAAGCGACTATCCAGAGGGACGCTTGCTAGCGCTCTTAATCCTAGAAATGGGGCTCTTACCGAGTGAGATTTTAGCTCTAAAGGTTGCGGATATCAACCTGGACTTTCAAGTGTTGCGAATCAAGAAGGCTTCCCAACAGAGGATTGTCAGCATTCCCACGACCTTGCTTTCAGAATTGGAACCCTTGATGGGGCAAACCTATCTTTTTGAAAGGGCAGGGAAAGCCTATTCTCGTCAGTGGGCCTTCCGTCAGCTAGAGTCCTTTGTCAAGGAGAAAGGTTTTCCAGCTCTGTCAGCCCAAGCCTTGCGGGAACAGTTCATTCTACGACAAATTGAAAACAAGGTCGATTTGTACGAAATTGCAAAAAAATTAGGATTAAAAACAGTCCTGACCTTAGAAAAATATAGATAATGGATATTAAACTAAAAGATTTTGAAGGGCCTCTGGACTTGCTTTTGCACCTGGTTTCTAAGTACCAGATGGATATCTACGATGTGCCCATTACGGAAGTCATTGAACAGTATCTAGCTTATGTCTCAACCCTGCAGGCCATGCGTCTGGAAGTGACGGGCGAGTACATGGTCATGGCCAGTCAGCTCATGCTGATCAAGAGCCGCAAGCTTCTTCCGAAGGTGGCAGAAGTGACAGACTTGGAGGATGATCTGGAGCAGGATCTTCTCTCTCAAATCGAAGAATACCGCAAGTTCAAGCTCTTGGGTGATCATTTGGAAGCCAAGCACCAAGAACGGGCCCAGTACTATTCCAAAGCGCCGACAGAGTTGATTTACGAAGATGCGGAGCTTGTGCATGACAAGACGACCATTGACCTCTTTTTAGCTTTTTCAAATATCCTAGCTAAGAAAAAAGAGGAGTTTGCTCAGAACCATACGACTATCTTGCGGGATGAGTATAAGATTGAGGACATGATGCTTATCGTGAAAGAGTCCTTGACTGGACGAGATCAATTGCGCTTGCAGGATTTGTTTAAGGAAGCCCAGAATCTCCAAGAGGTCATCACCCTCTTTTTGGCAACCCTAGAGCTAATCAAAACCCAGGAGCTGATGCTCGTGCAAGAGGAGAGTTTCGGAGATATCTATCTCATGGAAAAGAAGGAAGAAAGTCAAGTGGCCCAAAGCTAGACTTGATAGAGAGGAAAGATGAGTACTTTAGCAAAAATAGAAGCGCTCTTGTTTGTAGCGGGTGAAGATGGGATTAGAGTCCGCCAGTTAGCTGAACTCCTCTCTCTGCCACCGACAGGCATCCAACAGAGTTTAGAAAAATTAGCTCAGAAGTATGAAAAGGACCCAGATTCCAGTTTGGCTCTGATTGAGACAGGTGGTGCTTATAGATTGGTGACCAATCCTCAATTTGCAGAGATTTTGAAGGAATACTCTAAGGCACCTATCAATCAGAGTTTGTCTCGGGCTGCCCTTGAGACCTTGTCCATCATTGCCTACAAACAGCCCATCACACGAATAGAAATTGATGCCATCCGTGGGGTCAACTCGAGTGGGGCCTTGGCAAAGTTGCAGGCTTTTGACCTGATTAAGGAAGACGGGAAAAAAGAAGTGTTGGGGCGCCCCAACCTCTATGTGACTACGGATTATTTCCTAGATTACATGGGAATTAACCATTTGGAAGAATTACCAGTGATTGATGAGCTTGAGATTCAAGCCCAAGAAAGCCAATTATTTGGTGAAAGGATAGAAGAAGATGAGAATCAATAAGTATATTGCCCACGCAGGTGTGGCCAGTAGGAGAAAAGCAGAAGAGCTGATCAAGCAAGGCTTGGTGACGGTTAACGGCCAAGTGGTACGTGAACTAGCAACGACCATCAAGTCAGGCGACAAGGTCGAAGTTGAAGGTCAACCTATCTACAACGAAGAAAAGGTCTATTATCTGCTTAACAAACCACGTGGTGTCATTTCTAGTGTGACAGATGACAAGGGCCGCAAGACGGTTGTCGATCTCTTGCCCAACGTGAAGGAGCGCATCTACCCTGTAGGTCGTTTGGACTGGGATACATCAGGAGTCTTGATTTTGACCAATGATGGGGATTTTACGGATGAAATGATTCACCCTCGTAATGAGATTGACAAGGTTTATGTCGCGCGTGTTAAAGGTGTGGCCAATAAGGACAATCTCCGCCCCTTGACCCGTGGACTTGAGATTGATGGTAAGAAAACCAAGCCGGCTGTCTATGAGATTCTCAAAGTGGATCCAGTCAAAAACCGCTCTGTGGTGCAGTTGACTATCCATGAAGGGCGGAACCATCAGGTTAAAAAGATGTTTGAAGCTGTCGGTCTCCAAGTGGACAAGTTGTCACGGACTCGTTTCGGACATCTAGACTTGACAGGACTCCGTCCAGGAGAATCCCGTCGTCTTAACAAAAAAGAAGTCAGCCAACTACACACCATGGCTGTAACCAAGAAATAATGAAACGAATTTTAATAGCGCCTGTGCGCTTTTACCAACGTTTTATCTCGCCAGCCTTTCCCCCCTCTTGTCGCTTTGAGCCTACCTGTTCAAACTATATGATTCAGGCTATCGAAAAACATGGCTTCAAGGGTGTCTTGATGGGCTTGGCTCGGATTTTACGTTGCCATCCCTGGTCGAAAACAGGCAAGGACCCCGTCCCAGACCATTTTTCCCTTAAACGGAATCAAGAAGAAAAATGAGGCTGGGTAAAAATATTTTAGTGAAATGATAAAAACGCATCCTATCAGGTTTGAGTGAGCTTGATAGGATGCGTTTTATCATGTAAAGTTGTTAGTTGAGTTTGAAGTTGCTTATTTCAAAGCTTTTTGTGCGTCTTCAATCATGAGTTTTGTTGATTCAAGACCGCCTCCGCTTAGATACCAGAGGTCTGGTGTTAGTTGGATGATCTTACCATTTTTAGCGGCAGGAGTTTCAGCGATAAGGGCATTTTCTAGGACGCCATCGTTGCTAGAGTTGTCCCCACCGATGGCAAGGGTACGGTTGATGACAAAGAGAATGTCAGGATTGATTTCTTTGACACTTTCAAAGCTGACTTCTTGTCCGTGGCGAGAATCTTCAAATTGAGTATCAGTTGGCTTGAATTTCAAAGTTTGATACAAGAAAGAGAAACGAGATTGGGCACCAAAGGCAGCCATTTTTCCTTCGTTGAGGAGGATAGCAAGGGCTTTTTTGTCAGAGCTTTCATTTTTAGTAGCGACTTCTTGGATGCTCTTGTCTAGCTTGGCCAATTCTTCCTTGGCTTTCTGTGAACCGGTTTCACCGAAGGCACTTGCTAAGGATTCGATATTTGCCTTGGTAGAAGTCCAGTAGTCGTCCTTGCTTGCTTGGAAGAGAACAGTCGGAGCGATTTCGTTGAACTTATCTACGAATTTTTGGGTACGTGGTGAAGCGATAATTAAGTCTGGTTCAAGAGCAGCAAGGGCTTCTAGGTCTGGCTCAACCATAGAACCAACATTTTTAACTTTTCCAGCTAGGTCTTTAAGATAAGTCGGAACAGTTTTTGTAGGCATTCCGACGATATTCTTTTCAAAACCTAAAGCGCGAATAGTATCCGCAGCACCGAGGTCAAAGGTCACAATCTTTTCAGGGACTTTTGAAAGTGTGACTACACCTAGTGAACTTTTAATGGTTACCTCTGTTGGAGCAGAGCTACTTGACTCCGTCTTACTAGTGCTTGAGTTTGTACTACATGCACCAAGTAGGAGCAAGAAGCTGGCTGCTAGGGCAGTAAGGTAAAGTTTAAGGGATGTTTTCATAATTTCTCCTTTTTAAAATGTGATAACGATTTAGGGAATCTCTTGGTCTTATTGACTAAGAGACAAAGTTTCTTCTAACTCGAGTTTCTGAGTTACTAGCTATAGATACAAATCTTTTTGCCATTGATATCAGCCAGTGTGATGGGAATCTCATAAAGTTGACTGAGTAGGTCAGCCTGCATGATTTGATTGGTTGTTCCCTTGCTAAAGACTTGACCGTCCTTGAAGGCAACAATTTCATCCGCATACTGACTGGCTATGTTGATATCGTGAAGGACGATGATAATGGTCTTGCCGAGTTCCTCCACCAGTCGCCGAAGAATCTGCATCATGCTGACGCTTTGCTTGATGTCGAGATTGTTGAGCGGTTCATCTAGCAAGATAAAGTCTGTATCCTGGGCCAGTACCATAGCGATAAAAACACGTTGCATCTGTCCACCAGATAGGCTATCGATGTAGCGGTCTTTTAGGTTGGTCAGTTCTAAATAGTCCAGAGTTTCTCGGATTTTTTCCCAATCTTCTGGTCTCAGTCGACCTCGGCTGTAGGGAAAACGTCCAAAACTGACCAGTTCTTCAACAGTCAATTTGGCTTGGTAATTGATTTTCTGCTTTAGGATAGTCAGTTCTTGAGCCAGTTCTTGTGAATTCCAACTCTCGATTTCACGATCTTTGATACTGAGAATTCCCTGATCCTTCTTGGTTAGTCTACTCATAATGGAGAGGAGAGTTGATTTTCCAGCACCATTGGGACCAATAAAGGCTGTCAGTTTTTGAGGACTGACTTCAAGCGAAATGTCTTGTAAAATATCCTGTTTTTGAATGGATTTGTCAATGTTTTCCAGTTTCACTGACGCGCCCTCCTGTAAAGTAAGATAAAGAATAAGAGACCACCCACGCTCTCGATAATCATGCTGATGCGAATTTCCAGCGCAAAGACTCGTTCAATAAGGGCTTGCCCCAAGGTCAAACTGATAAATCCGACCAGAATGGCTACGATAAAGAGTAGCTTGTGCCGATAATCTTTGACAATCAGGTAAGTAAGGTTGGCTAGCATAAAGCCGAAGAAGGCCATAGGTCCTACCAAGGAAGTAGCAGTTGAAGTCAAAAGCACGATGCCCCAGAGGAGTTCTTTCTGTTCTTTTTCAACATTGAGTCCCAATATCTGAGCCGTTTCTCTTTGTAGGTGCAAGACATCCAGAGTGACTGCTTTCCGGAAGAAAAAGACTGTCAAAGCAAGGATGATTAGAGAGCCGATGGCTAGGATGGAAGTGTTGAGATGTTGAAAGGAGGCAAAGAGACTGTTCTGCAGTTTATCGTATTCGTTTGGATCCATCAGAACCTGAAGGAAGGTACTGATATTTCGAAAGAGACTTCCGAAGGCTAGACAGATTAGCAGGATGAAGACCAAGTCTTGTTTCATCAGTGTCTTCAAGTAGCCTTGTAAGGCGAGAAAGAAGAGGGATTGAAGCAGAAGCAAAACTAGGAATTCTAAGATGGGAGATTTCCCGAGTTGAAGAAACTTGCTTTCAAAAACCAGTAGTAGAGTTTGTAATAGGACGTAGAAGGATTCGATTCCCAAAATACTTGGCGTCAGGAAGCGATTTTCCGTTAGGGTTTGAAAACTAATGGTCGAAATCCCAGTCGCGATAGCTACCAAGAGATAAACGACAATTTTTTGGGAACGCAACTTCCAAGCAAAGGCAGATAGGTGGGTGATGGGCCAAAAATAGAGGATACAAGCTCCGATGGCCAGAATAATGAGAAGGCAGAAGAGTTTGGTATGTTTGTTTTTAAACTGCATCTTTTCGTCCCCCTCTCCAGAGAAGTAGGATAAAGACGAGGCTACCGATGATTCCTAGCAAGAGACTGACAGACAGCTCATAGGGCCGAATCAGAACTCGGGATAGGATATCGCAGGCCAGAACTAGATTGGCACCGACTAGTGCGACCATGAGTTTGGTTTGACTTAGGTTATCTCCATAGCGCTTGCGAACAAGATTGGGGACAATAACTCCGAGAAATGGTAAGCCACCCACGGTAATCATGGTGACGCTTGTCGTTAGCGCAACCAGAAAGAGAGCCAGTTTTTCAAGTAGGGAGTAGGAAATCCCCAAACTCTCACTGGCTTCCTTGCCTAGATTCATGATGGTAAAGGTTTGGGATAACTTCCAAACGGCTATCAGGATAATGAGGCCTAAGAAGAGCCATTCATACTGATGGGTCTGAATCATGGAGAAGGAGCCTTGAGTCCAAGCAGTCATACTCTGAACCAGATTGAAACGGTAGGCGATAACTTCTGTCACAGAACCGATAATCCCGCTATAGATGATTCCAATCAGAGGCAACATCCACCTTTCCTTTACAGTAAAAATGGTCATAAAGGCTAGGAAGAAGAGGGTGAATGTGATGGATGAAACAAAAGCGAAGAGCATCTTTTGGGTCAGACTAGCTGATGGAAAGACAAAGAGGCTCAGCACCATTCCCAGTTTGGCGGCTTCAGTCGTTCCAACTGTACTCGGTGCAGCAAACTGATTTTGAGTGATAGTCTGCATGAGCAGTCCTGCCATACTCAGACTAGAGGCAGTCAGGAGAATGCTGATGGTTCTTGGGAGACGGGACTCTTGAAAGAGAAGCCAGGCCTGCTGGTCGAAAGCAAAGAGCTTTCCCCATGAAAAATCACTGGTTCCAATGCTAATAGAGAGAAAGACTAGGAGTAGAAGTAAGCCAATTAAATAGTGAGAAAGTTTCATACCCCGTCCTTTCATGTAGATTTGGTATCGAAAGATACCTGCGGATATTACTGTAACACGATTTCTTTAATCTGTCAATAAATTTTCTGACAATTTAATGAATAAAACAGGGAGAGAGTACCAAGACCTTCTCCTCTGTTTTCCTATTCCAAAATGTTTTTGCCTTCTTTAACACGCCAATGATAATCCGATAAAATAATATCTTCAAGAGAGTAGCTAGCTTGCCAGTCAAGATATTGTTTAGCTTTTGATGCGTCTGCTAGGACGCTAGCTGGGTCACCAGCACGGCGAGCAACAATTTCGTGTGGGATTTTTTGATCCAGTAATTCTTCAGCAGTTTTAAAGATTTCTTTGACGGTATAGCCTTTTTCAGTTCCTAAGTTAAAGATTTGAGAAGAACTGTCTTCTTGAAAGAGGTAGTTCATTCCTTTAACATGAGCCTGTGCAAGATCCAAGACATGAATGTAATCTCGAATACATGAACCATCACGTGTATCGTAGTCATCTCCAAATATTTTCAGGCTATCATTTTGTCCCAATGTGGTCTTGTTGATATTGGGAATGATATGAGTTGGATTTTTTACACGGAGACCATTTGAAGCATCCATTTCAGCTCCAGCAACATTAAAGTAGCGGAAAATAACATATTTCCAATCGTAGCGATTAGCCATCCAGTAAATCATTCGTTCGCCCATCAATTTTGTTTCTGCATAAGGATTGACAGGGTCGAGCAGGGTATCTTCAGTTGCAGGCTTGTCAATACAGTTATTACCATAGAGGGAAGCAGTCGAAGAGAACATGATTTTTTGAATGCCAACTTCAGATAAGACTTTGAGAACTTGGTTCATACCAGCAACATTGGCAGTGAAGTATTTACTTGGATTTTCAATACTTTCGCTCACAACAATCTCACCTGCACAATGCAGAACAGCATCAATCTGATTTTCTTCTAAGTAAGCTTTTAGAGCACTAGAATCATAAACATCCAGTTGTTTAAAGCTAGCACGACTATCTACAGCTGAACGATTTCCTGTAGAAAGATTATCTAAGACATGCACCTTGTAGCCAGCATTTAAAAGAGCTTTAACGGTATGGGAGCCAATGTACCCAGCCCCACCTGTAACAAGAATTGTTTTGGTCATGATTTTTTTCCTTTTTCTAGTTTTGTACTATTTTAAAGAAAGAAGAAAGGAAAGTCAACTATTTTCTGTAAATTTCATGAAAAAATTGAACGATTTTGGAATTAAATTGTTTTTTGTTTGGAAATAAAGTTTCGAGTTAATCTTGGAATGTTTCTTGGATTTTATATCACATGCAAGAAAATACAAGCTTTTTCTAAGATACAGTAAGACTAAGATACTAATTTAGAAATCCACCTTCCCGCTATCCTTCTCCTATAAAAAGTGGTAAAATGGATGAAAGAAAGAAGGAACTGAAATGACAACATTATTTTCAAAAATCAAAGAAGTAACAGAACTTGCTGCTATCTCAGGTCATGAAGCGCCTGTCCGTGCCTATCTTCGTGAAAAGTTGACACCACACGTGGATGAAGTAGTGACAGATGGCTTGGGTGGTATTTTCGGAATTAAACATTCAGAAGCTGCGGATGCACCGCGCGTCTTGGTCGCTTCTCATATGGATGAAGTTGGTTTTATGGTCAGCGAAATCAAGCCAGATGGTACCTTACGTGTGGTAGAAATTGGTGGTTGGAATCCTATGGTGGTTAGTAGCCAACGTTTTAAACTCTTGACTCGTGACGGTCGTGAAATTCCTGTGATTTCAGGTTCTGTTCCACCACATTTGACTCGCGGTAAGGGCGGTCCAACTATGCCTGCTATTGCAGATATCGTCTTTGATGGC
Source organism: Streptococcus sp. CF7_Ac1-12 (assembly GCF_024295905.1). GTDB lineage: Bacteria > Bacillota > Bacilli > Lactobacillales > Streptococcaceae > Streptococcus > Streptococcus mitis_AP. The sequence goes on from NZ_JANCPG010000021.1 coordinate 26,320, forward strand.
GGTTTTGCGGATAAGGCTGAGGCAGAAAGCTTTGGCATCCGTCCTGGCGACACCATCGTACCAGATAGTTCTGCAATCTTGACGGCCAATGAGAAAAATATTATCTCAAAAGCTTGGGACAACCGCTACGGTGTTCTTATGGTTAGCGAGTTGGCGGAAGCTCTGTCAGGTCAAAAACTTGGCAATGAACTCTATCTTGGCTCTAACGTCCAAGAAGAGGTTGGTCTCCGTGGTGCTCATACTTCTACAACTAAATTTGACCCAGAAGTTTTCCTAGCAGTTGACTGCTCACCTGCTGGCGATGTCTATGGAGGTCAAGGTAAGATTGGGGATGGAACCTTGATTCGCTTCTATGATCCAGGTCATTTGCTTCTCCCAGATATGAAGGACTTCCTTTTGACAACAGCTGAAGAAGCTGGAATCAAGTACCAATACTACTGTGGTAAAGGCGGAACAGACGCTGGCGCAGCTCATCTGAAAAATGGTGGTGTCCCATCTACAACAATCGGTGTTTGCGCTCGTTATATCCATTCTCATCAAACCCTCTACGCTATGGATGACTTCCTAGAAGCTCAAGCTTTCTTGCAAGCCTTGGTGAAAAAATTGGATCGTTCAACAGTTGATTTGATTAAAAATTATTAAACTTAAGGAGGTGGTAGGGATGGTAGAACCAAACCTAGAAAGCCTTATAAAAGATCTTTACAATCATGCTCGACATGATTTGAGTGAAGATTTAGTTGCTGCTCTCCTAGAGACTGCTAAAAAACTGCCTACTACAAATGAGCAATTGTTGGCAGTTCGTCTCTCAGGTCTGGTCAATCGTGAATTGCTCCTAAATCCCAAACATCCGGCACCTGAGTTGCTCAACTTGGCTCGCTTTATCAAAAGAGAAGAAGCCAAGTACAGAGGAACAGCGGCTTCTGCGATTATGTATGGGGAGCTATTTAAAATGCTTTGATTCCATTGTGAATCAAAGCATTTTTCTATATGTTAGAAAAGCAATTCTTGATTAGGAAAAGAAAAAAGCCATCCTATTTAGGATAGCTTCTTGGTTCTTAGATTTGTTCAGCGATGACCTTTTCAGCTAGATTCATAGCGTGGTCAGATACACGAGTATAGTGGGAAATGATGTCGATAAAGTTGACCCCAGCTTGTGTTGAACACTCGCCCTTGTTGAGGCGTTTGATGTGGGTCTTTCTAAGAACACGTTCCATATTGTTGATTTCTTTATGGCGTTCAATCAGACTTTGAGCTTTTTCAATATCATTGTTTTCCACGCTATCAAGGGCATCCTTGATAAAGTCAGTGGTTTTTTGATAGATATCGGCTAATTCCTGCAAAGCAGCTACAGAAAACTCAACATTTTTACGTTGAAGGTAGTCAGTCAGATTGATTAGGGCTTCTGCGTGGTCCCCAATCCGTTCCAAATCACGGGATGAATCCAGGATGTTGGTGAGCACTTCACTTTCTTTCTGGCTAAGAGCTTCACTTGAAAGAGTAATGAGGTAACGAGTCAATTTTTCATCAATGGTATTGATGGCTTCCTCTGTCTTGTGTCCTTTTTCAGCAACCTTTTCATTAAGGTCAATGATGTAGTTGTATGAAAGGTCAAAGGCTTTGGAAGCATAATTTCCCAAGTGAAGGAGTTCTTTCTTTGCATTTCCGAGAGCGATTGATGGAGCTTGTTTAATCAAATGTTCATCAAGATAAAGTGGCTCGTACTTCACAATTTCATCTTCACCAGGGATGAGCTTGGTTACAAAGTAGGCCAAGGCTCCGATGAATGGAAATTGTACAATAGTGTTACTTACGTTAAAGGCACCGTGAGAGAAGGCGATGGTCATCTCAGGTGAGAGGTGAAGGAGTGCCTGGAAGTACTCAATCATAGACGTAAATGGACCTAATAAGATTAAGCAAAGAATAGTTCCCAAAACGTTAAAGGTAACGTGGGTTGCAGCAACGCGTTTTGCAGAGATATTGGCTCCAGCTGCCGCGATGATAACTGTTAGGGTTGTCCCGATATTATCTCCGAAGAGAACTGGTAGCGAACCTTTAAGGTCAAGGAATCCACCTGCATAGAGACCTTGCAAAATCCCGATTGTCGCAGAAGAAGCTTGGATGAGGACGGTAATCACTGCACCGGCAAAAACTCCCAACACAGGATTTTGTCCCAAGGTTACCATGTATTCCTTGAATTGTGGTAAATCTTTAAGAGGACTCATACCGGCACTGATGAGGTTGAGGGCGTAGAAGATTCCCCCTACACCAAACAGGATGCGCCCGATATTGTTTGCTGTTCTGTTTTTTGTAAAGAATAGGAACATGGTTCCAAGGAAAATCAAGGGTAAAGCATACTCGCCAAGCTTGAAACCAATGATAAAGGAAGTGACGGTGGTTCCGATGTTGGCTCCCATGATAATTCCGATAGCCTGTCTAAGAGTTAGAAGACTAGCGCTGACCAGTCCAACTGTGATAACTGTAACCCCTGTACTTGATTGAATCAGGGCAGTCACGACAATCCCGACTAGAACACCTAAAAAGGGATTGCTGGTGTACTTGTCAATGTAAAAACGAAGGCGATCTCCAGCAGCTTGTTGCAAACCGTCTCCCATGGTCTTGATACTATACAAGAATAGTCCCAGACCACCTAAAAAGTGAAATAAAATTTCCTGCCAATTAATGGACATTTCTTTTTCCTCCGAAAAATAATAACGGAATTTCTCCTATTCTATTTTAAAGGATAAAAGTAAATCTAACAAGTGTTAAGCTAAGATTTTAGAAAGAAAATTCGTTAGAAAAAGTAAAAATAATACACTCTAACATGGCATGAAGATTA